>DATFQK010000165.1:0-6745 GCA_035264345.1 Gemmatimonadales bacterium
TCAACCCGGCCTTTGCCGATGACTGCTGCGCTGCCGATGTAAGTCCGGGAGTGCTCCGGAGCCCACGAAGCTAGCAGCGCAACCAGGCCGGCTGCGACAATCAGGGAAGCCAGGGTTCGGCGGCTCGGCGTCAAAACCGGCATGATACCTCCTTGAAAGGTTAGTCGTTATAACGATTTCTTTGGTAAAAAAACGTCAGGGGAATACCCTGATCCCCGCCCGTACCTCGTCCAGCAGACTACAGAGCTGCCGCAAACGATCGGGACTCAAGCCAGCCATCACGGACTTGGTGTAGCGGTCGGCTGGGTCGTCCAGCCGGGCCAACAATGCCAAGCCGGCATCGGTGATCCGAACCAGAACGACCCGGCGATCCTCCGGATCCTGTTCCCGGCTTACCAGCCCCTGGTTGCTCAAACGGTCTACCAGCCGGGTAACATCGGGATCCCGGTAAATCATCCGGTCGGCGATGTCGCTGCTCTTGACGGCTCTGGGGCGCGCTCCACGCAGAATCCGGAGGATGTTGTACTGGCTGATCGAAATGCCTTCCATCCGCTTGAGGTAGATCTGCCAGCTTTCCTCGATGGCGCGGCTGGTTCGCATCAGCCCGAGGACCGCCTGCTCATGGGGCGACCCGATCGGTCGGGTTTGCTTGAGCTCCTGGTCGATCGTCTTAGGCATGGCCCCCAGATTATGTGTTGTGAGGACTATTGTCAAGCGGTATACAGGGCCAGAGCTTGAGACCGTGGCTGAAATCAGACCCCGATTATTCGACGGTAACCGACTTGGCGAGGTTTCTGGGCTGATCCACGTTGCAGCCCCGACTGACCGCCACGTAATAGGAGAGCAGTTGGAGCGGGATGCTGGTCAGGATGGGGGTGAGCAGATCCAGTGTTTCGGGAATGGTAAACGTCGCATCGGCCAACCGCTCGATCTCGGTGTCTCCCCCGTTGATCAGCGCGATCACCTTGCCGCCCCGCGCCTTCACCTCTTCGATGTTGGACACGATCTTGGAGTGCACCGCGTCCCGGGGAGCGATGAACACCACCGGCATGTTCTCATCGATGAGGGCAATGGGGCCGTGCTTCATCTCGGCCGCGGGATAGCCCTCGGCGTGAATGTAGGAGATCTCCTTCAGCTTCAAGGCGCCTTCCAGCGCAACCGGAAAGTTGACCCCGCGGCCGAGGTAGAGGGCGTTCTTGGTGGTCTTGAGGAAGCGGTCGGCCAGTGCCTCGATCTCGCTGCTCCGTTCCAGAATCTGGGAGACTTGCTCCGGCAGCTGCCGCAAGGCATGAATGAACTGTCGGCCCTGCAGAATGCTCAGGTTCCGGAGCCGGGCGATGCGAAGCGTGATCAGGGACAGCGCGGCAACCTGGCTGGTAAACGCCTTGGTGCTGGCCACACCGATCTCGGGCCCCGCGTGGAGGTAAATGCCCCCATCCACTTCTCGCGCTATGGTCGAGCCCACCACGTTGACCAGACCGACCGTACGGCCGCCGCGGCGCTTGGCCTCCCGAATGGCGGCCAGCGTATCGGCGGTTTCGCCGGACTGGGAAATGCCGATGACCAGAGTCTTCGGGTCAACCACCGGATTCCGGTAGCGGAATTCCGAGGCGTATTCCACTTCCACCGGAAGGCGAGCCATCTCCTCCAGCATGTACTCGCCAATGATCCCGGAGTGCCAGGAGGTGCCGCACGCCGTGATGATGACGCGCTCGAACTGCTTGAGCTCCTCGTCCGTCAGGTTGAGGCCGCTGACGCGCGCGGTGCCCTCGTCTTCCAACAGGTGACCGCGCAGCGTGTTGCAGATGCTCTCCGGCTGCTCGCAGATCTCCTTCAGCATGAAGTGGGGATAGCCACCGCGCTCCACCGTGGCGAGATCCCAATCGATCTGGTTTACCGGCTTGCTGATTCGCGCGGTCTCGAGGTTGCGCACCCGGTAGCCGTCGCGGGTGAGCACCACCATCTCCCCGTCATCCAGGTAGACCACCGCGCGGGTGTGCTGCAGCAAAGGCGACGCGTCCGATGCGACGAAGAACTCGTTTTCGCCGACGCCGACCAGTAGAGGAGAGCCGTTCCGGGCCGCGACAATGACTCCCGGCTCGTCCGATGAGATGAAGGCCAGTCCATACGCTCCCTCGACATCGCGCAGCGCGCTGGCGACGGCCTCTTCGAGATTCCCCTGGTAGAACTCACCCACCAGGTGAGCCAGCACCTCCGTATCGGTGTCGGACTTGAAAGTGTGGCCCCGCTGTTCCAGCGCTTTTCGGATGGCGCCCGAGTTCTCGATGATGCCGTTGTGAATGACGGCGATGCGGCCAGACTGATCGGTATGGGGATGAGCGTTGGTGGTAGTGGGAGCCCCGTGGGTGGCCCAGCGGGTGTGTCCGATCCCAATAGTTCCCTGCGGCAAGTCCTGGTTCAGCTCACCTTCCAGCACCGAGAGCTTTCCCGCGGCCTTCATGATCTTCAGGCCACGACCGTTCACCACGGCGATCCCGGCGGAGTCGTAGCCGCGATATTCCAGGCGCCGCAGGCCTTCCAGCAGCAACCCGGCTGCCTGACGCGGTCCGATGTAGCCTACAATGCCGCACATGGTCGTGAACCTCAGTCCAGGAGTTCTCGGCTCGCTGCCACTAGGGCTTCGGCCTCGGCTTTGCTCGGTGCTTCAGCGATCAGCCGCACGATCGGCTCAGTGCCCGAGGGTCTAACGTGCAGCCAGCGGTCGGACCAGGCCAATCGGAGCCCATCGCGCTCGTCGGCGGCTGCATCGGAGAATCGCTGTCGGAGCCGCTGATAGAGAGGAGGCAAATCCGACCCGCGAGGTGCCTTGGCCTTGACGATAGTGTACCGGGGAGACTCGGCCACGAGTCGGGATAGCGTTACCCCAGTCTGGGCAAGAAGATGCAAGATCAAGGCCACCCCTAGCGGCGCATCCCGGCCGATATGCAGCTGCGGCAACATGACGCCTCCGTTGCCTTCGCCCCCGATGAGCGCACGCTCATCCCGTATGGTACGAGCCACGTTTGCTTCCCCCACGGGCGCCCGGATGAGGCGGGCGCCTCCGGCCCGGGCGGCGTCCTCCACCACCAGGCTGGTCGAGAGGTTCACCACTACCGTAGGGACCGTCCCGTCAGTGCGGCGTCCATCCAACACGGCTTTCACCGCGAAGGCGAGCGTATAGTCCTCCCCGATCGGGGTGCCGGTCTCATCTACCAGCGCAAGACGGTCCACGTCGGGATCTACCGCCAAGCCTATGTGCGCCCGGGTGGTTTTGACCAGCGCGCTGAGCTCGCTCAGGTTTTCAGGCACCGGCTCCGGCGCGCGGGGAAACCGACCGTCCATCTCCAGATTAATCCCATGGACCCGGCAGGAAAGCCGCTCGAGCAGCGGGAGAATAGCCGCCGCGCCGGCGCCGCGCACGCAGTCGAGCGCGACCACGAAACGGCGCGCCCTGATGGCTGGCACATCCAGCATCGAGAGCGCGAGGATTGCATCCAGGTGCCGCTCGATCGCCCCGGTATCCTCCCGGGCGGTGCCAAGATCACCCCACCCCGCTCGGGGCGGCCCCTGCTCGGCAAGGGCGCGAACGGCGCTGCCGGCCTGGGCATCCAGGAAGATTCCATCCGGGCCCACGAACTTCAACGCATTCCACTCAATTGGATTATGGCTGGCGGTAAGGATCAGTCCGGCCGCAGCGTGATGATGCTCCACGGCCAACTGTACGGTGGGCGTCGGCACGATACCCAGATCGATCACCTCCACTCCTACCGACATGAGCCCGGCTGAGGCAGCGCGAGTAAACATCGCTCCACTGGTGCGGGCGTCCCGGCCCAGCACGACAGAGGGGCGGCGCGATGGACGGGCGGGGCGATCATTGGCTTGTGAACTCGCCCAGGAACCCAGCGCGGCGGCGTAGCGAGCGACCAGTTCCGGTGTCAGGTCGGTGCCCACGTGTCCCCGAATGCCGGAGACGCTGATCATCAGAGTGTCGGACATGCGGCGAGATTCAGGTGATCGGGAGCTGCGAGCCGGCGTCGTAGGCGCGGAGAAACGCTTCGACAACGCGGGCATCAAAGTGGACGCCGGCACATCTTCGAAGCTCGTCGATGGCCCGGGGGACAGGGAGTTGAGGGCGATAGGCCCGATTCGTGGTCATGGCATCGAACGCATCTACCACCGCCACGATCCGGGCTTCCAGGGGAATCTGCTCGCCCCGCAACGCGTCGGGAAAGCCACTGCCGTCGATCCGCTCGTGGTGAGAGCGAACGATCCGAAGCACACTGGGTGACTGCGACAGAAAGGGGGCCAGAATCTTTTCTCCCAGAGCCGAGTGCTCCATGATGTGCTGGAACTCTTCCGCAGTAAGCGGCCCCGGCTTGTTCAGAACGAATTCGCGGGTGCCGATTTTCCCGATGTCGTGTAGCTCGCCCCCCAGCCGGATATGCTCCACCACCTCATCGGCAACACCGAGCTGAACCGCGGTCTGGGTGGCATAGCGGCTCACCCGGCTGGAGTGCCCGCTGGTGTAGGCATCCTTGGCCTCGAGCGCCTGCACCAGCGTCTGCACTCCATTTATCAGTGAGGAGCGATTGTCCCGATCCAGCTCCTGCACCCGCATCTCCAGCATCTGCTGGTAGAAGCGGTTCTCCAGGACGAGCCGACGCTTTTCCAGCGCCTTGTGCAACCGTGCCCTGACCTCCTCGATGATCACCGGCTTCGAGATGTAGTCCAGGGCACCCAGTTTGAGGCATTCAACGGCGGTATTGACCTCGGCCATTCCGGTCAGCATGACCACGGCCATATCGGGATAGCGCTGCAGCGCCTCCCGCAGGAAGGTCACGCCGTCCATTTCCGGCATGTAGATATCGGAGATGCAGACCGGGATCTCGCCCACCCGCCTGAGCACCGCGAGGGCTTCGGCACCGGAGGAGGCCTCAACCGGGGACAAGCCCTGCGTCGCAATGACACGCGATAGCACCTGCCGCACTTGAGCGTCGTCGTCCACAATGAGGCAGCGCGGACTGGCGCCATCGGAGATCGTGGCAGTCACGCAGCGAAAGTAAACGGGGCCAACAGCTAATAGCCAATAGTCTTGCCTGCTATTACGCTTCACACGACCCCTCCCTCGCAGGAGCCCATGACCCGCATCCTCGAGCACGACCACGAGCACGGCTTTGCCACCCGATCCGTCCATGCCGGACAGATCGTCGAGCCACTGGCCGGTGCGGTCATGACCCCGATCTACCAGACCTCGACCTACGTGCAGGAAGGCCTGGGGAGGAACCGAGGATACGAGTACGCCCGTACGCAGAACCCGACCCGTGAGGCGCTGGAGCGCAACGTGGCCAGTCTCGAAGGCGCCACCCACGGCTTGGCCTTCGGCTCGGGATTGGCCGCACTCGATGCCGTGCTCAAGCTGTTCAAGAGCGGTGATCATATCGTCTGCGGCGAGAACGTATACGGCGGGAGCCATCGGCTGATAGAACGGGTCTACGGCAACCTGGGCTTGCGGGTGAGCTTCGTGGACATGCGAGATGTCGGCAATATCGAGCGGGCCCTCACCCCGGCCACCCGGATGATTTACTGCGAGACGCCCACCAATCCGATGATGAATCTCACCGATCTCGCTGCGGTGGGAGACCTGACCCAGGCGCATGGCTACCTCTACGTCGTGGACAACACGTTCGCCACCCCATACTTCCAGCGGCCGCTGCAGTACGGCGCCGACATCGTGCTGCACTCGACTACGAAATACCTGAACGGCCATAGCGACATGGTGGGTGGCCTGCTGCTCACCTCGAGGGAGGACCTGGCCGAGCGGCTGGCGTTCATCCAGAATGCCGCCGGCGCCGTTCCGGGTCCCATGGACTGCTGGCTGGCGCTGCGGGGCATCAAGACCCTGCCGCTCAGAATGCGTCAGCACGATGCCAGCGGCCGCCGCGTCGCGGAGTGGCTTACCCATCAATCCATGGTCAGCAAGGTCTACTATCCGGGCCTGCCATCGCATCCGCAACATGAGATCGCCTGCCGGCAAATGAGCGGCTTCGGCGGAATGGTGTCGCTGGATCTGGGCGATTCCGCCCGAGCGCGACGTTTCGTGGAAAGCACCCGGATCTTTGTGCTGGCCGAGTCGCTGGGAGGAGTCGAGAGTCTGGTGGGCCATCCCGCTTCGATGACCCACGCGTCGGTACCACCGGCCATGCGACAGTCCATGGGTCTTACCGACAGCCTGATCCGGTTGAGCTGCGGCATTGAAGACGTGGACGATCTTCTGGCAGACCTGGACCAAGCCATGAGGAAATGCGCCTGAGATGAACTCCAGCGTTCCCGCACCCCGGCCTCGGCAGCGTTTCCCCGAAATCGCGGCAATCACCTGGGAGCACCCGGCCGACCGGGCAGCACTGCAGACTCTCCGCGGGATACCGGGAGTGGACGAGATCATTCGCAAGGTGATCGCCCTGCTGGGGGGCGAACGCGGAATTCGCCTGCTGTTTCAGGGCAATGCCGTGCGGGTGGGGCCGAATCAGTTTCCCAAGCTCTGGCACCTGCACACGGAAGTCACCACGACCTTCGACTGGAACACCGTTCCGGAGCTCTATCTCACCCAAACTCCGTTCTTCAATGCCGGAGCCTATGGGATCGATGCGCCCTTCATCGTGGTGCACTCGGCGGCGGTAGAGCTGCTCGACGACGACGAGCTTCGGGTCCTCTTGTCGCACGAGCTCGGCCACGTGATGAGCGGACA
>DATFQK010000166.1:0-3343 GCA_035264345.1 Gemmatimonadales bacterium
CATCGCCTCCACCGGCCGTCCCGGGAACATTTTGGTGCGCGCCCGGCGCTGGCTCGACGGGGTTGCGGTTGACGTGATTGACGACGGGCCGGGAATGTCCGAAGCGCTGGCCAGTCAGGTGTTCGAGCCCTTCTTCACCACCAAGGCCGAGGGAGAGGGTACCGGCCTGGGACTGTCGATCAGCCAGGGCATCGTGAAGGAGCACGGCGGCCGCATCATGCTCTCCACCGAGGAGGGCACCGGCTCCACTTTCACCGTGCAACTCCCGCTCTCCACCCGATCGGCCGCCCCTCAGGAGGACGTGGGGGCCCGGGTGCCGAGCCGTCGGTTGCGGGTTCTGGTCGTGGACGATGAGCCCCACATCCTCCACTACATGCGAGCGACCTTCGAGGCGTGGGGGCACATTCCTGTTGTCGCCGCAGACGGAGAAGAGGCCCTGGAGCGAGCAACGCGGGAGCAGTTCGACCTGATCATCTCGGATCTCCGGATGCCCCGCTTTGGCGGCCGGGAGTTCTACGAGGAGCTGGTTCGCCGTGACCCCCGGATGGCGGCGCGACTCGTCTTCAGCACCGGCGATACGGTTCGGGGCGACACCCTAACCTTCCTCGAAGGCCTGGACCGCCCCTACCTCCACAAGCCTTTCAGTCTGGCCGAGCTCAGAACTTTGCTGGCTGAGGTGGTGCGGGAGAGTGGCGCGGCCCAGGCCGAGCGGGATGCGCCGGCGCTTGCGGGCGACGCGCTCCCAGGCGCGTGAGTGCGGGTTGTTCACGTCGCTTCCGGACGGGAGTGGCGCGGTGGTCAGCGACAAGTCTGGTTGCTCGCTCGCGAGCTACAGGCCCGTGGGGTCAACCAGGTCGTCATCACAACTTCCGCCAGTGAGCTGTCCGATCGCCTGAGCAGGGCCGGGGTCAAAGTCCGCCCGGCGACGTGGCAAGCCGGGCTGGATCCGAGAGTTCTTCCCCCGCTGTTGACCGAGCTCCACCGCCCAGCACTGGTCCACGCCCACGATGCCCATGCTCTCACCTTGGCCGGCTTGGGCGCATGGCTGACCAGCTGCCCTCTGGTAGTGACCCGGCGTGTCACTTTCCCTCTCCGCCGTCGTTTCTTCTGGGCCCGCGCCTGCCGGATCATCGCCATCTCTCGAGCTGTGAGAGACGCGCTGATTCGGGATGGACTGGATGATTCGAAGCTGGTCCTGATTCCGTCCGCCCTGGATCCCGCCGCCCCTGCTTCCCCGGCCGTAGACCTTCGCACACGTCTCAGAGTGTCCCAGAAAGGACAGCTGGCAGTGGCTCTGGGATCCCTGACCCCCGAGAAGGACCACTTAACCCTCATCCAAGCCGCCTCGCGGCTGGTCCAGGACTTGCCCGACCTGCACTGGATCATTGTCGGGGAGGGTCCCATGAAAGAGCAGCTGCAGCAGCGGAGTCGCGAGCTCGGAGTGGAGGATCGGCTGCACCTGATTGGGAGCCTGGAAGATCCCCATCAGGCGCTGGCCGAGGCCGACGTCTTCGTGCTCAGCTCTACCAGTGAGGGCTTCGGCAGCTCGGTGCTGGCGGCAATGGCGCGAGGCGTGCCGGTTGTGGCCACTCGAGTTGGGGGAGTTCCCGACCTCCTGGCCAACGGCTCCGGCATGCTGGTGGACCCGGAGAGCCCCGAGGCGCTGGCTGGCGCTGTGCGGCTGGTGCTGGGTGACTCGGTCTTAGCTGAGAGGCTGGCTCAGAAAGCCCGTGCGGAAGTGCCGAAATACGCCGTCTCCGCCATGGCAGAGCGGGTTCTCTCCGTGTATCGTTCCTGCGCTCATTCTCTTGACGGCGCATGATTTACATCTGTATACCGAGCTACAATGAAGCCCCGACTATCGGGCTTCTCCTCTGGAAAATCCGTCAGGTCTTTGCCGGGTTCCCTCGCGAGTACCACCTGCTGGTACTGGACGACGGATCCAGCGATTCGACCGCAGAAGTTCTCGAGCGCTACACTCGCGTCCTTCCACTTACCGTCACTCGGCACCAGAGTCGCCTGGGATACTCCGAAAGCGTTGAGGAGGTTCTGAGGCAGGCGGTACAGCGCACCGACCGTCCCAAGCGGGACGCGGCAGTCCTCATGCATGCCGATTTCACCCACAGCCCTCACTTCATCCCCGACCTGGTCCGCCGGATCGAGAGCGGGGCCGACATCGTGATCGGTCAGGCCAAGCTGCAGGGCGAGCGCTCTCGTACGCGAAGGCTGGTCCGCCGGCTGGCGCCGGTGCTGCTGCGGGGGGTGGTTTCAGTTCCCGGGGTTTCCGACCTCGTGTCTGGGTTTGCCATCTTCCGGCTGGTCACGCTTCGCAACGCCTTCCGGAACGGTGTCTCGCCGGTTCTGCAGACCGAAGGCTGGGCAGCCAATGCCGAGCTCTACGAACGCACCGCGAAGTTTGCCCGCCGGGTTGAGACCCTGGCCACCGTGGAGCGGCATGACCTGCGGCAACGGGCCAGTCGGTCGGGGGCCTGGGAGCCTGCGCTGACGGTCTGGAGGGCCCGTGGTCCACTGCGCCAACTGAATCCGCCGGCCCAGGAAGAGAGCCGGACCCACGCGGACGCCAGTTCCCGAGCGGAGGTGGCGCCCTCGTGATACTCACCGGATTGCTCTTCCAGTTGGCCATTCAGACATTTTCCCCTGCCACTCCGCCGGCGGACTATCCCTTTGGGGTCGGGGAAAAACTCTCGTACAGCGCCAAGCTCGGGATGCTCACGCTCGGCTCGGGTAGCCTGGAGGTGGCCTCCGTCGACACGGTCCGGGGCGTGGAAAGCTTTCGGCTGCGCTTCAGACTTCAGGGTAAGACCATGTTTTACTCGCTGGACGATGTGCTCGAGTCGTGGATCGGGACCTCGGACCTGACCTCACGCCGGTTTGTCCAGCATTTCGTCGAAAACGACAAGACCACCAAGCGGAGCTACGAGATCTTTCCCGATTCGGGGTTCTACCTGGAGCATGGCAAGGAGGGTAAGCAGGAGACGCCGGCGGATCCGCTGGATGACGCAGCGTTCTTCTACTTTGTGCGGGTCACTCCGCTCGAGGTGGGTCAGAAATACACCTACGCGCGCTACTTCAGAAAGGAAAAGAATCCGGTCACCATCGAAGTCGTCAAGCGTGAAAACATGGACCTGCCCGACGGCAGCAGGGTCAAATGTCTGGTCCTGCATCCTGTGATCGACACCAAGGGCCTCTTTTCCAAGCGGTCTGAAACCCGCATCTGGCTGACGGATGACGCTCGGCGGCTGCCGGTCCAGATTCGAACGAAATTCCCTTTCGGAACCATCACCCTCAGACTCAAGGACATGGTTCTGCCCGGGACCGCCGC
>DATFQK010000167.1:0-4993 GCA_035264345.1 Gemmatimonadales bacterium
TGGCCGCAGCCCGGCCGGGCTGGCCTCTCGATGACGTTGGGGCCCTGCTTCGGTCGCTCGACGATATACGATTCGGAGTGACCCCTTCCTCAGAGGCATTGGGACTCTCGCGTTCGAGCGTGGAGCTGCGCCACCGGTTGATGCGCGACGCCGCATGAGCTTCGTACGACCTTGGGTGCTCCTCCTTCTTCTGGGACTCGCGCTGTGGTGGTGGATTCGCCGCCGGAATAGCGCGCCCGCCGCACGTTTCAGCGATGTGACCCTCCCGGCCCAGGCTGCAAGCCGCTCCTGGTGGGTCACGCTTCCACCAGGACTGCGTGCACTGGCCCTCGTCACGCTGGTACTCGCTGCTGCGGGCCCTCAGATCGGCGGCGATACTGTCGAGGTAAAGAAGGAAGGCATCGCTATCGTTATCGCGATCGACATCTCGAGCAGCATGCTCGCCGAAGATTTTGCGCCCTCGAATCGACTCGAAGTGGCCAAGCGACAGGCGGTGGGATTCATCCGAGGACGGACCGCTGATCGCATTGGGCTCGTTGCGTTCGCTGGTGAGGCCCTCACACAGGTGCCGGTGACGCTCGACTACCCGGTCATCGAGCAGGCGGTGATGGATCTGAAGATCGGGAGCCTCGAAGACGGAACCGCTATCGGGAGTGGGCTCGCAACGGCGGTGAACCGGCTACGCCGGGCTCCTGACAAATCCAAAGTGATTCTGCTGCTGACCGATGGTGAGAACAACAAGGGATTGATTGATCCGCGGACCGCCGCCGCGACTGCCGCAACCTTCGGCATCAAGGTCTACACCATCGGCGTAGGAACCATCGGAGAGGCTCCGATACCGACTGGCCGGGGACTGGGTGGGTTTCGTTATGAGCTCCTGCCAGTGCGCATCGATGAGCCGCTTCTACAGGAGATCGCCCAGAAGACCGGCGGGCGTTACTTCAGAGCCAAAGACAGCGAGGCGCTCAGCCGCATCTTCCGGCAGATCGACGTGCTGGAGAAGACACCGATCCAGGTGACGCGTTACACGCGCTACGACGAGACTACTCGACCGCTCATTCTGTTGGGTCTTGGTGCACTCGCACTCGAGCTACTCGTCGCCAGCACCCTGGTGGTTCGGGTCCCATGACGTTCGACTCACCGCTCGTCCTTTTCCTATCGCCGGTTCTGGCGGTCGCGTTCGGATGCGCCGCCTGGCTGGCTCGGCGGCGCCGCATTCAGCTCGCCGGCCGCTGGTCGCCTTCTCTTGGTGGTGTGGCGCGTGCTCGAGGCCGCTGGGCCCCGGCACTCCTGGGGCTCGCAACGCTGCTCGCCGTAGTGGGACTCGCAGGCCCGCGCTCCGGCCGAAGCCAGGTTAAGGCCGAGACCCGCGCCCTCAGTCTCGTCTTCGCAGTGGACATCAGTCGCTCGATGTTGGCTGAGGACGTCGCGCCGAGCCGCCTTCAGAGGGCTGCCCGAGAAGCTCGGCGCCTGATCCAGGATCTCGATGGAGATCGGCTGGGACTGATCGCATTCGCGGGGCGAAGCTACATCCTTTCGCCACTGACCGTTGATGGTGGAGCGGTCAGGATGTACCTCGATGCACTGGACCCCGATCTCGCCAGCGAAGGTGGCACGAGCCTCGGAGCTGTTCTCACCCAGGGAGCCCAACTGCTCGGCGCAGCGACCGACGCGGCAGACCGCGTGCTCGTGCTGTTCACCGATGGTGAAGCGCACGATACGCTCCCCGAAGCCGTTGCCGCCGCGCAAGCGCTGAAGGAGGAAGGCGTGAGACTCGTCGTAGTCGCCGAGGGGAGAGCGCTCCCGACGCGCATTCCCTTGCGTGATTCCGCTGGGACGCTGTGGGAGTACAAGCAGGATGAGGAGGGAAATGTCGTTCGAACCCAACGCCGTGATGACGTTATTCGCGCGGTAGTGGATGCTGCCGAAGGCACGCTGGTGCCGAACGAGCTGCCTGATCAGGCGGGAGCGGTTCGCGATGTTGTAGCAGCAATGAAACGGAGCCCAACATCGGAGACCCGCACTACTGATCTCATCCCCCGCGCATGGATCCCTGCTCTTGCCGCGGCACTCCTGCTTCTGGGCTACACCCTCATTCGACCGGGCCCGGCGTTGGTCTGCATTGGAGGGCTGCTGCTGATCTCGTCCCAGGTCGCGGCCCAGCGGCCAAGCAAAGGGGCGGCGGCGATGGATGCTGGAGATCCAGCTGGTGCGGCAGCGGAGTTCCTGAAGGAGACCAAGGGCAGCTCCCGTGATACCAGCTTCTACAACGCCGGAACGGCTGCACTCCAGGCCCGGCGCTATGATGTGGCCCGTGGCGCTCTGACTGAAGCCGCGAAGTCGCTAGATCCCGATCTGCGGTACCGGGCCTTGTATAATCTCGGCCTGCTTGGACTACTCGAAGCAGCCGCTGACACCAGCAAGCGTGATGAGTCGTTATCGCAGGCAGCGGACCGGTTGAAGGAAGCGCTCCTTCTTCAACCCTCGTCTGCTCGAGCCAAGTGGAACCTCGAGCTTGCTCTGCGCCAGAAACCGCCGCCGCCCCCAGCTGGAGGCGGGGGAGGCAATCCACCCTCGGGCGGAGGTGGCGCCGGACAAACTGCGCCGAACCGGCCTGAAGCGCCGAGTCAGGGTCTGAGCCGGAGTCAGGCAGAGCAGATCCTGAGCTCGATGGAACGACGGGAACGCGAGACTCGTGCGGAGCAGCAGGAGCGGTTGAAGGGCAGATCGGAGGGAGGGGTGAAGGATTGGTGATCGGCCTACTTCTTTTCGCTCTGCTGCAGACCGAGCCGCCCGAGCTGCATGTGTCGGTGGACCAGGATCGTATCTCGATTGGCGAGGAGATCCTGTACACGGTCAAGGCCGTGAGTCGCTCGTCCGAGCCGATGAATGTGAGTGTCGCCCCACTCAACGGATTCGAAGTGGTGTCCCGCAGTGAGCGAACTGAAGTGGCGTTCTCAGGGGGCCGAACTCGCACGACGTTGCTGGAAATTCGCCTTCGTGCCGTGCGGCCCGGCCGGTGGCAGGTGGGCCCCGCCCGCGTTACTCAGGGTCGTGAGGTGACGGAGGCCGCGGCGCTCACCGTGGATGTGGAGACCAGCTCCACTGTGACTGCTACCACTCTCAACCCGCGACTTCGCGCTCTGCTCGAACGCACTCCGCCTCCTCCTCACGGCAAGGCCGGGGTAGCACTGATCGTCTCATCCGATACGACAAGAGTCGGCGAACAAGTCGATGTCGTGACCGCGGCCTGGTTCCCCCGTGACCTTCGGCTTCAGCTCCGCCGTCCGCCGACGCTTCAGCCTCCGGTGATCGACGGAGTATGGAGCTATCCTCAGGCAACGCCTCCTGGCATAGCCGTCACGCGTCAAATCGGTGGCATAGCCTACGATCTGTTCGTTGCTCATCAGGTTGTATTTCCCTTGGTGCCTGGAACGATCGTCGTGCCTGCGGCAATGCTGAAATACACCACCCCACTGGCCCTCCAGTTTTTCAGCCAGGAGGAACGCTTCGCACTCACCAGCCTGCCGGAAACCCTCGTGGTACGGCCGCTTCCTCCGGATGGGCGTCCCGCGAATTTCAGCGGGGCAGTGGGTTCCGGACTTCGCCTGGAGCGACGGGTTAATCCCGCAGCTGCCCACCCGGGGGAGGGAGTGGCAGTCGAGCTAATCGTCTCCGGCGTCGGCAATACGGCCCTTTGGCCGCCACCTGAAGTGCAGTGGCCTCGAACAGCGCGGGCGTATGCCGACAGGGTAGACGAGCAGGTCGCTTCAACCGAGGGCCGTGTTGGAGGCGTGAAGACATTCAGGTATCTGGTAGTTCCTGATTCGGTGGGCCCCCTTACGCTGCCCGCGATCGATTACACCTACTACGATCTGGCAGCCCGAGCTTATCGGTCCACGAAACTGGGCGGTGCCGCGCTGCCGGTTGCGCTGGGACAGGAGTCCGGAGCATCCGCGGCGCTGCCGCCGCCCCTCATGCGCGGTGGCCCCTCAGTGTTCCCTAGTCGCCTTGCCCGGCAAATTCCCGATTGGATATGGATCACCATTCTGCTGCTGCCGCCAGTGGCTGTCTTTGCCCGTAAGCGACGTCCTCGTCGGAGGGCCCAGGCTGCCGTAGCGGATGTCGGCGGGCTTCGCGGCGCCGAAGAGGAGCTCGACGCCGTGGTGCGCGGCCTGGTGCCAAACCCAGATCAGCGCTCCCGTGCAGGACTCGCCAGCGCGGTTCGAGCTGCCGGTGCGGATTCGGATACTGCATGGAGACTGGCGGCGGCACGGGAACAGCTGCTCGCCCGCCGCTATGGACCTGGCGAAAGCTCCGGCGAAGATCCCGCTCTCGTCGCAGAAGTTCATGAGCTGCTCAGAAGGCTAGGCTCATCGCTCCGCGGCTGGCGTCGCGGGGGAGCCGTCGCAGGGCTGCTGCTGTTGTTCCCGGTGACAGGGCTGTCCGCTCAGTCTCCTCCTCCCGAGAAGCTCTACGAGACCGGAGCGCTTCGAGCGGCGGTGGAAGGCTTCGCACGGCGGGCTGAGCTGGAGCCCACCGTTGCAGCCCACTGGTATGATCTTGGTGCGAGCTACTATCGCCTCGGCATGAAGGGACATGCGGCGGCCGCGTGGCACCGCGCTCGCCGGCTCGATCCCCGAGAGCCCACGATACGCCGCGCACTTCGGCTGACGCCGCCGCCTGATGCGACCTCGGCGAAATGGACCTGGTTGCCTCCGCTCACGCCGGAAGAACTCCTGCTGCTCGGTGCCTTTGGGTGGGTCGTTGGCTGGATGGGGTGGGTCCTGCGTCCGCGCTTCCGCGATCGTTGGGCCATCGTGCTGTTCTTCTCGGCCGGCAGCACCGCCGCGGGTTTTGGCCTGAGGTCGTGGGAGCGGCGGCCGCTCGGCATCGTGCTCGATCAGACGACACTACGTATGTCGCCCCATGGACTGGCGCCGGCAGTTGGTCCGCTGGAGTCAGGAGGCGCGGTGCGAATGCTCCGCAGTAC
>DATFQK010000168.1:0-2637 GCA_035264345.1 Gemmatimonadales bacterium
GCGGCCTGACCGGGTTCTACCTGGCGGTTACAAAGGAAGGGGAGCTCGCCGCCGGCGACGAGATCCAATTGCTCTCTACCGATCGCTCTGCGGTCACCATACCGGAAGTCGTCACTCTGTACACATCGAAGAAGGAAGACGGTGCCCTGCTCCGGCGCGCCATCGCAACGCCTGCGCTCCCGGCTTCGTGGCGCGAGTACTTCCAGAGGCTGTCATCCTGAGGACAGGCTGGTCATTAGGTAGATTCTTCGCTGCGCTCAGAATGACAGGGTGGGTGCACTCAGAATGACAGCGTGGGTGCGCTCAGAATGACAGCGTTGGGTGCGCTCAGAATGGCGAGCACTGGATCAAGACCCGTACTGAATCGACCGAAACTAGGTACGTCCCCCTAATTCCGAATCGCGCAGGATCGGCGGCCCATGTCGAAGCGAGCTGTAACCGCAAAGCAGCGCGCCTGGCTGCTGGACGAGCTGAACGTCTGGCGGCGAGACGCTATCGTCTCCGAGGAACAGTCCCGGCGCATCGCCGATCTCTACGAAGGCGCCGGTGAGCTGGCCGAGCGGGGCCGGTCGCGCGCGGTGTTCACCCTCATGGCCGCGGCGGCAACGCTGGTGGGCCTCGCCGCCCTGCTCCTGGTCGGCTACAACTGGGACCAGCTGGACCGCCTGACCAAGCTCGGCATGGTCCTCGGCACCATCGCGCTCACCCACGCCATCGGCTTCTCGCTCCGCTACGGCCGGAACGCCCGCGCCGGATCGGAGACCGTGTTCTTTCTGGGCTGCCTGTTCTATGGGGCGGGCATCTGGCTGGTCGCCCAGGTCTTCCATATCAACGCGCACTATCCCGACGGACTCTGGTGGTGGGCGGTAGGGGTCCTGCCCTTCGCATTGTGTCTGGAGACCCGGCTTTTGCACGCGCTGGTCGTCGGCATCCTCGCGGTGTGGGTCGGCCAGGAGATCCTCAACTTCAGCTATCTGGGCGGCTGGTTCTTCGGCCGCTGGAACGCTATTCCCAACGCCGCGTACAGCCTGCCGCTCCTGGCACTGCCGGGAATGGTGTGGGCGTACCGGAAGAATTCGGTGCGCACCCTGAGCATGTACGTCCCGCTGCTGGCCTGGTGGACCGTGCTCCAGGCGATTGCGTGGAAGCTCGGATCGAACCCGATCTACTTCGTGGGCGCGGTCGGCGCACTGCTGCTGGTGATCGCCGAGTCGCATGCGGAGGGGAGCCGGTTCGCCGTTCCCTACAGGTATTACGGCAGCCTGCTGGTGGGAGGCGCGCTGGTGCCGCTCAGCTTCTATGGCTTGGGCAAACATCTGGGGCAGGACTCGATGAAGGTGGTTATCCCGCCGGCTCTGCTCACGCTGGTAGCGCTGGCGATCGTGCAGCTCGGGCGGCGGAAGATCACCAATCGGCAGATCGTACCGGTGGGGCTCGCAATGCTGATGACCGTGCTGCCACTGATCGCGGTCGGATTCAAGGGACCCGGCGGTGCAGGTACCGGCGCGCTCCTGGCCACCGTGCTGGTGAACGTCGCCATGGTGGCGGGCGCCTTCTGGCTGATGCAGATCGGACTTCGGGAGGACCGCGGGCGGCCCTTCGGCGCGGGCGTGCTCTACTTCCTGCTCTGGGCCGTGCTGCGCTACGTGGATCTGTTCGGCGGCGCCGGAGGCATGGTGGGCGCGGCCATGATGTTCTTTGGCTGCGGCGCGGTGCTCTTCGCCGTCGGCCGCTACTGGCAGGGACGGAAGGAGGTGCGCTATGCCTGAGGCGGTGCTGCGCTGGGTGGACGTCAACGTTCTCGGATGGCTCCAGGCCCGGGAGCGAACGGCTCTCAAGTTCACCGTAGTCGCCCAGCTGGCGATCCTGGTCGCGATGATCGGCCTCCGGGCCATTCCGCTGGTGACAGGGCAGACGGTGCTGGTCCGGGTGCAGCCGGTGGATCCACGGGACCTCTTCCGGGGCGACTACGTCACCCTCAGCTACGACTTCAGCCGGGCCTCCCGCGATTCCATCCAGGGCCTGTCTGAACGCGACGTCCGGGACTCGAGGAAGACCGAGGGGCGGCCGGTGTACGTGACGCTGGTGCCGGACTCGGACCGGGTGCACTGGCGGGCCGGCAAGTACACCCTGGCCAAGCCGGACGGCGGGCTCTTCCTCAAGGGACAAATGGGCCGCTACGGCTCGCTTCAGTTCGGGATCGAGTCGTACTTCGTGCAGGAGGGCAGTGGCCACATGTACGAGCGGGCAATCCGGGAGCACAAGCTGTCGGCCGAGCTGGCGGTGACGTCGAGTGGCCAGGCTGCGCTGAGGTCGCTGCGCATCGAGTGATCGGGTTGGTGTCACCCCGAGCAACGCGAGGGGCCGAAGGGTCGTAATCGACGAGAGGTTCGTCTTGTCGAGCGACTCCCAGCCCCTCGCTTCGTTCCGCGTCACAATCGTCAGCCCCCACCTATTGTGTATTGCTTTGATTCTCCCACCATAGCACCGTCCGCCCACCTAGATTCAGCAGACCATCAACGCCAGAAATCAGGGCGACGTAATTCTGGTGCCGAACCAGGCCCATGCGCGACCGATCAGAGGAGTTGTTTCATGTCACTCAGATATACCGCGCTGGGCAGGTAGAGCCGCGATGTT
>DATFQK010000169.1:0-2355 GCA_035264345.1 Gemmatimonadales bacterium
GGTGGCCGCAACCCGCCTGACCGGGGCATCCAGGAAAGCGAAAGCCTCGTCCGCAATCCGGGCGGCGATCTCCGCCCCGTAGCCCCAGCTCAACGAATCCTCGTAGGCCACAATCACGCGGTTCGTCTTCCGAACCGACCCATAGATAGTGTCCCAGTCCACCGGTGAGAGCGACCGCAGGTCGATCACCTCCACGCTCAGACCCTGCTGATCCTCCAGCGCCTTGGCGGCCATCAAGGTCCGCTGGACCACGGCGCCATAGGTGACCACCGTGAGATCGCTGCCGGTCCGAACCACTTTGGCCTTCCCGAAGGGAATCATGAAGTTCGGGCCGGGGTTGGGAGCCTTGTTGTAGGTCTGCCGGTAGAGGTGTTTGTGCTCCAGGAACATCACGGGGTCGTCGCAGCGAATGGCAGTACGGAGCAATCCATTGGCGTCGAGCGACGTGGAGGGACAGATCACCCGGAGGCCGGGAACGCCGGTAAAGACCGCGGCGCCGGTTTGAGAGTGGTAGACCGATCCGCCTTTGAGGTACCCACCGTAGGTCACTCGCACCACCACGGGAGCGGCAAAGGCGTTATTCGAGCGCCAGCGCATCAGGGCGAGCTCATTGCGAAGCTGCATATACGCTGGCCAGATGTAGTCGAAGAACTGAATCTCCACCACCGGCTTCAATCCCCGGGTGGCCAGTCCGATCGCCCGCCCGATGATGTTGGCCTCGGCCAGCGGTGAGTTGTAGACCCGCTCGCTGCCGAAGGCGCGTTGCAGCCCCCAGGTCACCTTGAAGACGCCACCTTTGCCTTTGACGTCTCCGAGATGCTCCTCCCGGCTGCAGTCCGCCACGTCCTCGCCGAACATCACGATCCGGGGGTCGCGGGACATCTCATCCCGCAGGCAGATGTTGAGCAGGTCCACCATGGTAGTGGGATCGCCGGTGAACTTGGGATCGTCCTCGGTATCGAACTGCTCGGACGTAGGGTCGACATCAGGCGAGTACACATACCGGTAGATCGTGTCGGGCGTCGGCTGAGGC
The DNA here is from genome assembly GCA_035264345.1 of Gemmatimonadales bacterium. GTDB lineage: Bacteria > Gemmatimonadota > Gemmatimonadetes > Gemmatimonadales > GWC2-71-9 > CAVVWJ01. The sequence continues at coordinate 1,034 of DATFQK010000169.1, forward strand.
GATGCCAGCGCAGCCTCTGTTGCCCGCTGCACCTCTTCATCCACCTGTCCTGCAACGGTGTCCAGCTCATCCTGGGTGACCAGCCCCTGAGCCAGGAGGTACTTGGGGAATCGGGTGACGGGGTCCCGCTCCGCATCGGCCTGCCGCTCGGCCGGGGGCCGATAGTGGACCTCGTCGTCCGAAAGTGAATGGCTATAGGGGCGGATCACATGCGCATGGACCAGGGCGGGACCCTTCCGGGCGCGAGCGTAGTCGGCAGCCTTGGTGAGGACTTCCAGCGAGGCCATCACGTCACAGCCGTCCACCTCCTGGATGAACAGGCCCGGGAAGCCGGTAAGCAGCTTGGAAATGGAGCCGCCGGGGGTGTTCACCTCGACCGGGACTGAGATGGCGTAGCCGTTGTCTTCCACCAGGAACACGATCGGAAGCTTGAGGTTCGTGGCGGTGCTCAGCGCCTCCCAGAACTCGCCCTCGCTGGTGGTCCCATCACCGGTGGTGCAAAGCACGACTTCATCTCCCCGGATCTGCTGCTCCTTATCCGGAATACCCTCAATCCGCGAATACCTGAGCCACGCCTCGGCGCATCCGACCGCCTGGAGAAACTGGGTGCCGGTAGGACTGGAAGCGCTGACGATGTTCAGGTCCTTGTGCCCCCAGTGGGAGGGCATCTGCCGGCCACCCGAGTTGGGATCGGCGGCGGCCCCTACGGCAGAGAGCAGCTGCTCGGTTGGGGTCATTCCCAGGCCGAGGCAGAGGGCTCGATCTCTATAGTAGGTGTAAAACCAGTCGTAGGCGGGACGGAACACTCGGGACGCGGCGGCAAGCACCGCCTCGTGGCCGGCCCCGGATATCTGAAAGAAGATCTTGTTCTGACGCTTGAGCTGGATCTCCTTGTCATCGATCCGCCGGGCCAGCAGCATGAGGCGGTGGAGGTCGAGGAGATCGGATTTTTCGAGCTTGATGGAGCCTTTGGTACGGCCCGATGTGCGTGTGGCCATGTAACCCGGGGTTCGAGAGTCTAGGTCACGCTGCGAACTCGAAAGATAGCTCGCGGCCGGACGCTCGGGCCAGCGGCTCTCAGTTGCTCTAGTCGACCATGTTGACCTCGGCGAGCCGTTGCGCTGCAGCTGCCTACTGCCTGGTATACATAGTCTTACCACCAACAATCGTCATAACCACTTGGACGTCCTGTATCATCTCGGGCTTGATCCGGGTCAGGTCGTGATCCAGAACCACAATGTCTGCCAGGTAGCCCGGAGCCAGTTTGCCGCGCTTCTGCTCGGCTAAGACACTGTAGGCGTCTCCCGCCGTGTAGGCCCTCA
>DATFQK010000170.1:0-3808 GCA_035264345.1 Gemmatimonadales bacterium
TATCAGGTCCACGCCCGCCAGCGGGAGCGGTTGATAGACCGCTGAACAGCATCACCGGCGGAGCTGAATCCGCAGCGATCTGACTCAACGGTGGGTGCCAGCCGACCAGCACCACCCGCACCGGTCCCGGCTCATCCCGCGTGCCGAGCAGGTCGGCCACCCCTCCGCGACCCTTCCCCGCCCTTGTGCATCTCCCGCCGCAGTGCCCCTTGATAGAAAAGGGTCGACGGCATAGAATGTCGCCCTCCACGTAACTGCAAGCTACTAACGCGTATGTCCTTACTTGCGCTCGACGGGGTTTCCAAGCGGTTCGGCGGTATCACAGCCGTCGATCAGGTCTCCTTCCAGGTGGATCGCGGTCAGGTGGTAGGCTTCCTCGGCCCTAACGGAGCCGGCAAGTCCACCACCATGCGCATGATCACCCAGTTCATCGAGCCCGACACCGGGTCCATCAAGCTCGACGGTGTTCCGCTGGATGATGCCGGCCGCGACGCCAAACGCAGGCTCGGCTATCTCCCCGAGAACAACCCGCTCTACACCGAGATGCTGGTGTCGGAGTACCTCGATTTTGTCGGTCGCCTCCGGGAGCTGCCCGCCGTCGAGCGGCGGAGTGCAATGGATGAAGCGGTGGCGGGAACCGGTCTGGAGCCCGTGTTCCACCGTCCCATCGGGGAGCTATCGAAGGGCTTCCGCCAGCGAGTGGGCCTTGCCGCGGCCATTCTGCACCGGCCTGATCTTCTGATTCTCGACGAGCCAACCGAGGGACTCGACCCTAACCAGCGGGTCGAGATCCGCCATCTGATCGGCAACCTGGGCCGGGAGCGGACCGTGCTCCTCTCCACCCACGTGCTGCCCGAGGTGCAGTTCACCTGCTCCCGGCTCCTGATCATCAGCCAGGGTCGCATCGTGGCCGATGGGCCGGTGGACCAGCTGATCGCCCGGGCCAAGGGCGCGTCCCGCATTGCAGTCGAGGCGGCGGGAAATGGGGTGACCAGCCGGCTTGCCGGATTGCCCGGAGTTGCCAGCGTGGAGCCGCACGAATCTTCTGACGGACGGGAGCGTGTGATCGTCACCGCCGCCGGCGCCGAAGACCTCCGTCCCCGGATTTTCGAGCTCGCAAAGGCCGAGCGGTGGACGCTCTACGAGCTTCACCAGGAGGCCGGTAGCCTGGAGGATCTCTTCCGCGAGCTCACGATTCAGCAGGAGTCTGCCTGATGCGCATCTGGACCGTGGCTCGGCGCGAGCTGAAGGCCTTGTTCGACCTGCCGACTGGATACGTGCTGCTGGTCGTCTTCCTTGCAATCAACGGATTTCTCTTTTTCCGCCAGGCCTATCTCACCCAGGTGGCGAGCCTCAGGCCGATGCTCGATGTGCTGCCCTGGCTCTTCCTCTTCTTCGTGCCGGCGGTCACCATGCGATCGCTGGCGGAGGACATCCGTGGGGGCCAGCTCGAGGTGGTACTGGCGCAGCCGCTGAGCGAGCTGGAGCTGCTGCTCGGCAAATACGTCGCGTCGGTGTTGTTCCTCTGGATTGCTCTTGCCCTTACCATCGTGATCCCGCTGGGTCTCTCGCTGGGCGCGGACCTGCCCTGGGGCACGGTCATCGCCCAGTATGTCGGCGCCGGTCTCCTGGCTGCCGGCTTTGCCGCGATCGGGACCTGGGCCTCCAGCCTGAGCCGGAGTCAGATCACGGCGTTCATGCTGGCGCTGGTGTTGATGTTCGTGCTGATCCTGGTGGGACTCAATCCGCTGCTGGTCGGCCTTCCCGCCGGACTCTCCGCCACTGCCGCCCGGATCGGCGTGCTCTCCCACTTCGAAAGCATTGGACGCGGAGTGCTGGACCTTAGGGACATCATCTACTTCCTCTCTCTCGCGGGCATATTCCTGGCCCTGGCATACGGCGCTCTGCTGAGCCGAAAGCTCGCGCCCAGGGGCGGGGCACTGCGTCGGCTTCGGCTCGGCGTTGGTTTGCTCACCGCATCATTGATCGTCGTGAACCTGCTGGGCGGGTATATCGGAGGTCGGCTCGACCTCTCGCCGGGTAAGGCGTACACCCTTTCCCCCGGCACTCGGCGGGTGCTGGGCAAACTCGACGACCTGGTGACGATCAAGGTCTTCGCTTCGGCCGAGCTCCCGACCGAGGTCGCCCTGATGAAGCGGGACGTTGACGACCTCCTTCGGGATGTGCGCTCTGCGGGCCATAACCGCATCCGGGTGATCGAACGCGACCCGTCGAATGATCAGGCCGCCCAGAAGGACGCTCAGTCGCTTGGCATCCAGCCGGTTCAGTTCAACGTGATCGGCCAGTCCGAGCTGCAGGTGAAGCAGGGCTACCTGGGACTCGCCATTCAGCACGGCGACCAGACCGAAGCCGTGCCCTTTGTGCAGCACACCGACGACCTGGAGTACCGGCTGGTCTCCTCGATTCGGAATCTGACCCGGGCCAAGAAGCCGGTGATCGGCATCATGACGGAGCAGGCGGGAGGTCCGGGCACCGGATTCCAGCAGATGCAGGAGGAGCTGGGCAAATCGTACGAGGTTCGGCCTCTCAATCCTTCCGATACCGCCAAAGGCGACACCGCATTTGCCGCCGTGGTTCTCGCGGGAGCTCCGGATTCAGTCCCTGCATCGCAGCTCAAGCGGCTGCAGGATTACGTGAACGGCGGGGGCAGCATCCTCGTGCTCGCCGGGGGAATGAAGGTGTCGCCCCAGATGCCGATGGCAAACCCGCAGCCGCCCGCCTGGAACACGCTGCTCCAGCCCTTCGGCGTTTCGGTGCGGGGGGACATGGCTTACGATCTCGTGGCCAATGAAGCGATACCAGTGCCCAGCGACTTCGGCCGGGTCCTCCAGCCCTATCCGTTCTTCATCCGGGCTGAGAGCAGCCGTTTGTCGCCAGTAAACAAGGACATCGGCGCCGCCGTTCTCACCTGGGCCAGCACCATCGATACCACGAAGGCGGCCGAGGGAACGGTGACGCCGCTGCTGGCCACCAGCCGGGCCGCCGGGACCTTTACCAACGCCACGTCCATCGACCCGCGCAGCGACTTTCCCAAGGCCGACCTCGGCCGCAAGCTGCTGGGGGTCCTGGTGGCCTCCAAGGACACTGCCCGGGCCGCCGGCAAGAAGGGACGCGCGGTGGTCGTCGGAAGCAGTGACTTTGCCACCGACCGTTTCGTGCAGTTTGCGCCCGAAAATCTCGGCCTGGCGCTGAACGCGGTAGACTGGCTGGCGCAGGATGAGGAGCTGATTGCGATCAGGTCGAAGGATCGGCAACCGGTTCCGTTGGTATTCACGAGCGCAGTCGAGCGGGACGTGGCCAAGTACGCCAACCTCATCGGTCTGCCGCTGCTGGTGGCGTTGCTCGGCCTCGCACACCTGGTACAGCGCCGGCGCCGAACGCGCGACCCCTATCGGCCTCTGGTTCCAGCCGGGCAGGCGGCCACATGAGCGCCAAGCAGCTCGTGCGGCTCGCGGCAATCCTCGGGGTCCTCCTTCTGGTGTGGGGCGCCGCTGCTCTCGCGCGCCGGCGGGAAGCAACCCCGGCAGCTGACAGGTTCCGCCTGCCGAAGATCACGCGCTCGGAGGTCGACAGCGTAATCATTTCTCGGGCCAAGGACACTACGATTCTGGCGCGGAGGGACACCAATAGTTGGACGGTGAACGGGCATCCCGCATCCCCGAATGCCGTGGGTGATCTCTTCACCGCCCTCACCGACAGTGTTTCGGGCAGTGAGCTCGTAGCCGAGCGGAAGGGGTCCCACGCTGGATTGGGAGTGGACGCCAGTTCTGGGTCGAAGGTCCGAATC
>DATFQK010000171.1:0-2173 GCA_035264345.1 Gemmatimonadales bacterium
ATGGTAAGGGGGAAGGAGAATTGCTGATAAGAGAATTGCTGCAGCCCGGCGTAGAAAAGGGCGGAAAGGATGGTGACGGCCCTCCTACTCCCGCCCCTCCCGCCGTATCAACTCCACCGCCACGTCGCCCACCACCTGCAGACTGCTGGCGCTGACCTTGTCGATGGTGTCGTACTGGGTGTGCCAGGCGGGATAGTCGAAGTCCACCACGTCGATGGCTCGGATACCGGCCTTTTGCAGCTCCAGATGGTCGTCAATGAGCGTGTGCCTAGGCGAGGCGATAAAGTAACCGGCGTAACCCAATTCCTTAGCCGTGTCCCAGACCAACTCCACCACCTCTGGAGCGCCGACCAGGGAGTTCCCCTCCTGATAGATCTGCAGATCCTTGTCGCCGATCAGATCGAACAGCACGGCATACAGCGGTTTAGGACCCGGGGCCTGGTGAGCGCCGTAATAGCGGGAGCCGATCAGAACGTCGTTCGGGGACTTGGTGAAGTCACCATAGTCCTCCCCATCTACGAAGAGTAGATCTGCCCCGACGGTGGAAGGGGCTCGCTTCAACACATCGGCCAAGCCGAGAAGCAGCGCCACACCTGATCCACCATCGTTTGCTCCCATCACCGCATGACTGGAATCGCGCGAGGTGGGGCTGTCCGACACCGGCCGACTGTCCCAGTGTGCCAGAAACAGCAGCCGCTTCTCTGCGGCGGGATTGAACCGGGCCAGGAAATTTCGAAGCCGTAGGGTGTCACCCTTCCCGGTGACGTGGTTCCAGCTCTGCACCAGGAGCGTGTCAGCCCGCACGCGCAGCAGGCTGTCCAGCCAGTTCCCCATCTTCTCGTGCGCGGGTGTACCCGGCACTCGGGGCCCGAAGGCCACCTGGCTCTGGATGTACCCGAACGCTGTCGAGCCGACGAATTCCTGAGGCGGGCGAGACTTCTCGCGGCAGGATAGGACGGAAAGAAGGAGGAAGCCGGCGGAGACAACGGAGATGATGGAACGGCGCATGAGGCTCTGGGCTGGGGTCTCTGGTTGCGTCGACCTGTGGAACGTAACGGATACCGCTTCCCGTGGTGCCTCCCGGTTACCGGTAGTCTCCCGCGTAGAGCGACAGTTGAATCGACAGCAGCACGAAAATTTGCGAGGTGCGCCGGCTCAGATGGCGAGCGTCATTGATCGAATAGCCGAACTGCAGCCCGCCGCTCACGGTCTTCAGCAAATCGGTGTCGAGTCCGCCACGGATCTCCTGCCGTCTGACATCGGAGACCACGGTGCACTCGGGGTTGAACCCCTGCTCCAGACAGGTGACCGTCTTGGACGAAACTGCCGTGAGGTTGGAGCGTACTCGCTTTCGGGTCCGGCTGAGAAGTGCGGGCAGCGCAAACGCGTAGTTCAGCGAGCCGGTTATATCATCCTGATCGAGCAGGGTAGCATTGCCGTTGTTCTCGGTACGCTGGGAGCGGGTGGACAGCGCGGCCGTGAGTGCCAGGCCATTTCTGAACGACAGCTGCAGATCCGGCGTGAAGGTCGAGGATGAGGTGGCGCTCCGGGCCCCGCCGAATCCACCCGGCTGGGTCGAGGTGCCTTCCCGCTGGCGCACAGCCGCGCCTGCCGCCACCAGGGTAATCGGCCCCCTGGTGAACGGGCGGGTCCAGCGAAGACTCCCCACCGGCCACTCCCGCTGGCGGCTCGAGGTCTCACTGAAGCCGTCGCCCACCAGCTGAAAACGATCGGTCTTGCTCAGCGAATACGAGATGGCCGCGGTAAAGCCGAAGGGAAGATCCGCTCCGGTGGAGAGCGTGCTGGAGCGGGTTTCGGTAGCACCGCGAGCGCTCTCGCCTTCGTGGCTGAGGAAATCATCCCGCCCACCCAGACCAAGCATGAATCCGAGGTCGGGATCGAAGACGTTCAGGTCGTAGGTCGAGCCGCGGGCCAATCTGGTGGTGAAGTCGATCGGCCGTACTCGAGCCACTGCTTTGCCCAGGCCTCCACTGTCGCTCGAGACCTGGCGCAGGAGTCGGGCAAGATCAACCGACACCCCGATGTCGCGGCTTCTGGAGTTGTTCAGCGTCTGCGGCAGGATGAAGGCGCCGGTATCGCCGTTTTCCTGGATGGGGGCTCGGCTGGTAAATGTCCGGGAGAGGAGGAAGCTGCTGCTGGTGCTGTAGCGAGG
>DATFQK010000172.1:0-2203 GCA_035264345.1 Gemmatimonadales bacterium
GTCAAAGCCCTCGTGCCCGGGCCAGGCTTCGAAGGCGACCTCCTCGAGCGGCACACCCACGTACTCGATCGGCTCCCTCACGCCGAGGCCGCGTTCCTCGGCCGCCTTGGCAAACTCGAGCCGGGTCCAGTCGCGGCCCAGGAGCCGGGCGATGGTGACGTCGGTGGCGACCGGGTCGGGTGATGCCACAATGCAGCCGCACCAGCGGGGCAGATTGGCGATGGGACCGTCGCCCTCGCCCGCGATCAAGGCGTCCACCACGCAGAGCGAGGGGCGGCTTACGGTCATGATGTCCATGAATCGCGGGATGTGCTCCTCGTCTCCGTGGTGGTGCAGCCGCCACTTCTGATTGACGACGCCGACCCAGTTCTTGAGCGCGCCGGTGATCGGCTCGATGTGGTGGTTTTTCGCCTTGGGTACATCGATGATGACGTCAGCGTCCAGCAGTGGCTCCGGGAGGGGGACCGACCGCATCACTCTGCCGTCAGGAACCGGAACGGTGCGGTTGGCAACCCGGTCGCTGCCAAGGTCGATCAGCTCCGCTCCGTGTTTTTCGGCCACCGCGGCCATCCCGGTCACCCGCATGCAATCGATGGAGGACAACAGCTCGCCGCTGGATTCGGCAACCTGGATCCGGGCGGCCCCCGCCTCGCGCGCGAGCTGAATCAGGGCCCCGACGACCAGCGGGTCGGTGGTACATCCCTCCTCCGCAGAGTAGTAGACCGTCTGGTTCGGCTTGAGCAGCACGGTCTGGCCTGGCTGGACGAAGCGGCTCATCCCTCCCAGGTGATCGATGGCCTCGCGCACCAGCGCCAGCACCCGCTCGGGCGAGCGGTGTCGCTCCCTGGTGTGGGCGATGGCGACCGTCGCGCCGTGGCCTTCCCGAGGGGGACTCATGCCTCCACCTGCCTCTCTCGATGAGCCGATCCGGGCGAGCGCGTGGCGAGCCGCTGGCGGAGCAGCACGTGAATCGGACGAAAGAGCACGCCCAGCAGCAGCCCCGATGCAAGGCTGGCCCCCAGAACGCCCATGGCAGCAGTCCCGACCACCAGCTGGCGCTGAAGGAGCGCCTGCAGGAGAGTCACCGGGCCCAGCATCCAGAGGAGGAATCCGTACGCCGCGCCGAAGAGCCAGCCACCGCGGCGGTCGTTGGCCGCGCGCCCGAAGACGGTAGCGTATACCACTCCCGCCAGCATCGCTGCGAGGCAGTAGAGAACCTGGATCGTCCAGCTTGCGGTGCCCAGCCCGGCCGCGATCCCCGAGGCGGCGCCGGAGGCGCTCAGCACCGGTAGTGAGATGAGGCCGGCAACGGCTCCGGCCAGGGCCCCCGCCAGGCGGGGACGCTCGCCCGGCCCCGGCACCTGCCCGTGGGCCCGCATGAATCGGGTGAAACCGTGTTGCACTGTCAGTCGCCCCTCGGCTCCAGGCTCGGAAACGGGTTGTCGCGGAACATGCGCACCAGGTAGCGATACGTCTCCGCCACGGGCCGGGGGTCCCGATTGAGATCGTACAGGCCCACGGGGTTGACGTTGCCCACGGCTCGGCTCAGCCCAATGTCCCAGTCCACCTGATCCTGAAGGCTATACCAGGTGAACCCGGTGACGGGCACGCCGCTCTGCCGGATGAGCTGAACGTTGTGCCACTGGCGCCAGAGCCATTCGGGCGCCTCCGCCGCATCGGGGCAGTTCGTCTCGGTGTGCATGACGGGCCGCTGATAGCGCTCGTAGTACTGGCTCGTGATGACGTACCATCCGAAGAGCTCGCCCAGGGCCTCCAGCCTCCCGTCGCTGTTCACCAGCTTCTCGTTCCAGCGGTAGTAGTCCACGCCGAGGATGGCCCGGCCGGCCGCCTGCTGGCTCATGAACCATTCGTACTCCTGGGCAGGCATGCCGTGCTGCAGGAGGTAGCTCCGGATGTCCGGCCGGAGCGGCACCCCATACACCAGGTCCAGAGCGATGAAGCGCCGCTGGTTCTCGAAGTCGGCAATCCGGAGAATTTCGGGCTCCGGGCAGCAGGGCTGATAGAACTCACTGCTCTCACTGTTGATGAAGACGGCCTCGGGCATCTCGCGCGCGATCGCCTGCATCATCAGCACACTCGACCGGGCAAGGTGCCGGATGGCGGTGACGAAGGCCCCGTCACTGCGGAGCTGCTCGTTCCACACCCCGTCCAGCGCGCTCATCCGGGCGGCCACGTACATCTC
>DATFQK010000173.1:0-4381 GCA_035264345.1 Gemmatimonadales bacterium
CCCTGGTTGAGAAGCACCCGGGCCGCCACGCTGCGGACGGCGTCTTCGTCTTCAACCAACAGGATGTGTTCGGAGCCTCGGCCCGGCCGGGTCGGTTCCAGCGGGATCTGAATAAGCTCGTCTTCGGGCTCGACCCGGGGAAGGCAGATCTTGAAGGTGGTGCCGCGCTCAGGCTCGCTATCGACCCAGATGTAACCTCCGCTCTGCACCACAATTCCGTAGACCGTCGCCAGGCCGAGACCGGTGTTCTGGGTGGCCGGCTTGGTGGTGAAGAACGGCTCGAACAGCCTGGCCTTGACCTCCGGGCTCATGCCGTGTCCGGTATCGCTCACCAGCAGCATCACGTATGGTCCGGGCGGGATGTCGAGTCCGACTTGTCGGTAGGCGTAGCCCTCGGGCAGGTCGACGTCCAGCGTCTCCATGGTCAGGCGGCCACCCCCGCGCATGGCGTCGCGGGCGTTCAGCGCCAGGTTCATGACCACCTGCTCCATCTGCCCGTAGTCAGCCTCCACGCCGCCCAGTCCCACAGATAGTCGCGTCACCAGCCGGATGTCCTCGCCCAGGAGAGGACGGAGCATCCGTTCCATTCCAGCCACCACCTCATTCAGGCTGAGCACGTGCCGAGCCACCAGCTGCTGCCTGCCAAAGCCAAGCAGCTGCCGGGTCAGGTGCATGGCACGCTCCGCGGCCTTGCGAATCTCGTCGGCGTCGGCCCAGCGGGGATCAGTCCGATCCAGCGTGGTCAGCAGGAAATCGCTGAAGCCCATGATGATCATCATCATGTTATTGAAATCGTGGGCCACTCCTCCGGCCAGCCGGCCGACCGCCTCCATCTTCTGCGCCTGGCGAACCTGCTCCTCGGCCCGACGGCGTTCAGTCAGGTCCTGGACGTTGACGGCATAATGAATGACCCGCCCGTCGGGGTCTCTCACGGCGGTGGCATCGATCAGCGCGGGAAACACCTGGCTGTTCCGCCGAACCCGTTCGGTCTCCCAGATCTGATGGCCCCGCTCATCGAAGAGGGGATTCATGCGGGGGAACTCGTGCTGGGAGGCGGAGAGATCCGCCATGGGTTTGCCGCGAAGCTCCTCCACGCTCCAGCCGTGCATGGCGGCGAACGCGGGATTGACGGTTTCGATGATGCCCTCGGCGCTCACGATGGCTACGCCCCAGCCGGCATGCTCGAAGATCCGGGCCCAGCGCTGCAGCTCCTTCCCCACCTCGACTCGTTGGCTGACATCCCGGCCCACGCCGACGATCCCGGTGACTTCGCCATAGGGACCGTGCAGCGGTGAGAGCGTGGTTTGCATGTGCCGCACGCCGTGAGGTGACCGGAGCATCCACTCATAGGTCACCGTCTCGCCCGCCAGGGCCCGAAGGTTTGCCGCCTCGTGCGGCTCGGCGTCGTCCTCACCCACGATTTGCCGGGTGGTCCGGCCCACCAGTTTGGCTGGGTCGAGCCCCTCCCGCTCCAGAAACCGTCCGAAGACGTCAACGCAGCGCTGCTCGCGGTCCAACCGAAACACCACATCGTCGATCGACTCGACCAGCTGGCGGAATCGCTCTTCGCTGGCGCGCAACGCGTGCTCGGCATGGGTACCGTCCGGAAGCTCACCGGCATAGCACACCAGGCCGTTATTCGTGGGGACGATTCGAAGCGAGAACCACTGGTTGAACGCGGGAAGAAACTCCTCCAGCTCGACCGCGGTGCCCTGGGCGTGTGAGCGAAAGGCCTCCGCCTGGATCCGGCTGCCGGCCAGCCCCGGGAGCGCGTGCCAGATATTCTGTCCGATCAGGCGAACCCGCTGCACTCCAAGTCTCGACAGCACGGCGTCCGCCCGGGCATTGACGTGGCTGACCCGCCACTCATGATCGCATCCGAGGAACGCCTCGTGCATGCCGTCCAGAATCTGGGCTGTGTGCCCGGCTTGAGGATTCTCCCGGAGCAACACCGTGAGTCCCTCATCCGTGGGGTAAGCCCGCACCTCCACTGATCCCCGGGTGCCGATATCGGGCACCTCGTGGACCACCGCAATCTGATCGGCATACGCGCGATGGAGCGCCCGGCCGAGCAACGAGTCGGCCAGTGCGGGGCGGTCCCAGATGACGGTGCCAAGTAGATCGGTGGGGGGAGTACCGGAAAGACGGGAGAGCACCCGTTCAGCCTGCCGGTTCAGATAGGCGAAGCGCCAGTCAGGATCGAGGGCGAAAATACCTTCGCCAATGCGCTCGAGCAGATCCAGCGGTTGGGAGGCGTTAAGCAACCGATTGAACCTTGCATGTAAGGGGGGCGCTCCCAAACTAGAGCATGGCGCCCCCGATGCCAAGCTCACATCGGCGATTCCCCGGTTCCGACGGCCTCCTCCGGCGCCGGGGGAATATCTGCCTGAGCCCGGGCGGTGGTCGCCCCTCCGTAGAGCGCGCGATAGATCTCCTCGTTCCGCTGGATGACCCGCACGTAGTCCCGGGTCTCGACGAAGGAGATCTGCTCGGCAAAGACTTCGGGGTCGTTCACCCCGATCCGCTTGGACCAGCGATCGACTCGGGGGACGCCCGCGTTATACGCCGCCAGGATGTGAGCGGGCTGATCGTACTGGGCGAACAGCTCACGCAGGTGAAAGGTGCCCAGCTGAAGGCTGACGTCAGGCTGGTAGAGCAGCACCGGATCCCAGACTGGATAGTTGAGCTCCTTGGCCAGGCGTTCACCCAGCTCCGGCATCACCTGCGCCAGACCTCGGGCGCCGGCCGAGGAGGTGGCGGCCGGATTGAAGCTCGACTCCTGTCGAATCAGGGCGGCCACGAAGTTCGGATCCAGCCCCTTCTCAGCCGCCTCAGCCAGCAGCGCGTCGGCATGGACCACCGGATAGATCAGGCGATAGGTCCGCGCGTCGGCCGGTGCCCCAAGTGCCAGCGCCTTTCGCGCGAGTTGAATGGCCGGCGCGGCCATGCCTTGCGCCCGAAGCGCGTTCGCGAGCACCAGCAGCCGTTCAGATGAGGTGTCGGGTGAGCGGACCAGGCGGTCGAGCTCCCAGCGAGACTCCTGCAGCAGGCCCATGCGGGAGAGCAATGCCGCGCGGGAGACTCCTCGCTCGATCACCGGATCTGAGGCAAACGAATCCGGAGCAGCGGGCGGCGACCAGGGATCATTCCCCAGGCGGCCCGCGCTGAGCGTGGCATAGTAGGACAGCGGGTCACGGGTCAGCACGGCCTGCCAGCGCGCCCGGGCCGCAACGCTGTCTCCGGCCGCGGCCAAGGACCGTCCCGCCCAATACGCCGAGGCCAGGGCCTCGTCGCTTCTGGGCCAGCGTTCGGTCAGGCTGTCGAACTCGCGCGCGGCTTCCTTCGAGTGTCCGCTCAAGAGGGCGATCATGGCCGACCGGAAACGGGCGGTGGGCGCGAATCGGCTGGTCGGATAACGATCGGCCACCAGCCGGTAGAGGCGCCGCGCCTTGCCATCTTGGCGATCATCCGACGCCAAATCGGCGAGCAGGAAGTACGCCGACGCGGCCGCGGTGGTGTCCTTGGCGTAAGAGCGGGAGACCCGGACCAAGGCGGTACGGCCACGCTCGAGCTGCCCGTCGCGTACCAACGCACGGGCGCCCTGGTAGGCGGCGAGTGCCGCGAGGTTACCAGGTGAGTGGACCTGCTTGAACTGGGCTGCGGCCTCGCGATTTCGTTTTAGACGGGTGAGGGCATTGGCGTAGTCGAAGCGATCCTGCCCACTTCCCAGGCTACGACTACCGGCCCGGGCGAATCCTGCCGCCGCCCGGGCGGAGAGTCCCGCATCGGACGCGACTCGAGCAGCGAGCAACTCTTCCTTTGAAGAGAGAGGGGCGAAGGCGCTGTCGATCAGGACAAGCGCCTGCCGGGCCGCGCCTGGTGAGATCCTGCCGGATACAAGGGCAAACGCCTCTACCCGGATGGCGGCATGTGAGGCGCTGTCGGAGCTCACTGCCAGCCGGAGGCGCAGGCTGGTCAGCGACTCTCCCAGTACGGCGTATCGCCGAGCGGCTTCGGCCCGGTCACCGATTCGCTCATAAGCAGTCGCCTCTGCCCAGGGCACCCGCGCCCGGGGCAGCGGGTCCTGAATTGCGGCGTAGAGCCGGGCCCGCGCCGAACTGTCTGAGGTTATGCCGGCCGCGCGCAGTCGGAGCCAATCGGCTATTTCCGGCAGGCGCTGCGCAGCGCGCAGGTACACGGCCGCCGCACTGTCTCGCGCCTCAGTGCGGTCGAGTGCGGTGGCAAGCAGCATGAGACGCTCACTCGAGGTGGGAGCGCGCTGCAAGGCCGCGGCGGCATGTTCCAATGCGGTGCTGTCTTGACCTCGCTCCAGGGCAGCCCGTGCCAGCAGGACCCGAGCGCGGCCCTCGTAGAGCGAATC
>DATFQK010000174.1:0-3043 GCA_035264345.1 Gemmatimonadales bacterium
ATAGTGAGAAAGTCAGCCCGCTCCCGGATGGCTCGATACTCCGGCAGGTAGCGGCCGGCCTGGCGCATCATCCAAACCGGCGGCCGCTCTACCGGCTCCTTGCGGCAGGCCCGCAGCAGCAGATCGTTCACGTTAGCGAGGGCACAGCAGCCCCGCGATCGCCGAAACGAGGGCCGGGGTGGAGGGAGCAGTGGGAACCGCGGCGGGTTGCCACCCGGCGGATCGCGCTGCGGCGGCAGTGGTGGGGCCGATGGCAACCAGAGCGGGCCGGGTGGAAGCAGGACAAGCCTCCACCAGAAGCTGAACCACGCTGGGACTGGCGACGAGCACGATCGAGGCTCCTGATACCGCGACCCTGGCCTGCTCGAGGCTCGCCAGCACCATCCGGTAGCATATCACCTCGTCAACGACCAATCCGTTGGATCGCAAGATGGCGGGGAGCTCGTCGCGACGGTTCTCGCCGCAGGGAAACAGCACCGGGCCGGCCGCACCGGCGGACAGCATTACCCGGGCAAGCCGCTCTGCCGCTCCCAGGTCGGCATTCGGCTCGGGAAAGCTTCCCTGAACCGAGCCCAGGCTGCCTTGGAGTGCCTCCGCTGTGGCCGCTCCGACGGCCCACACTCTGGGAGTGCGACCTACCCAGCTGATGGCGCAAGCCCGAATCCGGTCGGCGACCGCCGCCGCAGCGCGGGGTGAGGTGAGTGCGAGCGAACCGTAACGCTCCCGGTGGTTCAGCGCCTCGTCCAACCGGGCCCAGTCTTCCGGCGGCTGGGAGCTCGTCAGGGGACGCTCGATGGCCTGCACCGAAATCTTCCGCAGCTCGTCGGCCAACCCGGAGAACGAGCCGGACGAGGCAGTGATGACTAATTTCTCCATCAAGGCTCGCTGATCGCCGGGACTTCGGTTCGGGCCCGAGCGAGAATCTCTCCAGCCCCCTGCTCCAGCAGCTCGTGGGCCAGTACCGATCCCAGCTCCCGGGCATCGGCCTCGCTGGTCACCCCACGCCCCTGCCGTCCCTCGATCAGCGTCCTCCCATCCTGAGCGACGACTCGGCCGTGCAGCTGGAGCACGCCGCCCCGCTCTCCCTGTCGTTCGGCGTACGCCGCAATCGGGACCTGGCATCCCCCCTCCAGCTGCGACAAGAACGCCCGCTCCGCCGAGGTGGTGAGCGCGGTCCCAGCGTCGTGCAGCACGGAGCGGACTAGCGCGAGGACGGGCTCATCGTCCGACCGGACCGTTATGGCCAGAGCACCCTGTCCCGGGGCCGGCAACAGCAGGTCGGGAGCGAGCCGCTCGCCAATCCGGCTCTCCGCTCCGAGTCGCACCAGACCCGCGGTGGCGAGAACGATAGCCGACCAGTCGGGATTGGCCGCAAGCTTGGTGAGACGGGTATCGACGTTGCCCCGAATATCCACGATCCGCAGATCGGGACGGTGATACAGCATCTGCGCGCGGCGTCGGAGACTGCTGGTGGCCAGGATGGCGCCTCGAGGCAGACCTTCCCAGCTGATAGGGCCCCGACCGACCAACGCGTCGCGCGGATCTTCGCGCTGGCCCACAGCTCCGATGACAATGCCATCCGGCAGGCGGGTGGGGAGGTCCTTCAGAGAATGGACGGCGAGATCGATCCGGCCTGCGAGGAGCGCGTCGTCGATCTGCTTGGTAAACAGCGCCCGGCTTCCGATCCGGGAGAGCGCGACGTCGGGCGTGAGGTCGCCCGTGGTCTTGATCTCGACCGGCTCCGCGCTGGATCCGGCCGCTGCCAGCAGCGATCGCACTCGTTCGGTTTGCCAGCGTGCGAGTGCGCTGCCCCGGGTACCGATCCGGAGCGGCCGGTGCGGCAGACTCAATGCAGCTCCGCCGTCGAGATGCCTCCGGCGACGGATTCCTTGCTCAGCATCGTGCTCAGGCGATCGGCCGCCTTGATTCCCGAGCCGATCGCATCGTTGAGGGAAACGCCATCGCGGTAAGTGCCGGCCAAAGCGAGCCCGGGATTGTTCTGCTCTACCTGGTCTGCAATGTCCTTGAACCGGCCATACCCGAGGACATACTGAGGAATGGCCTTGGGCCAGATCTGCACCGCTCGGTAGGACGGCTCACCCCGTGTGCCCAGCAGCATCCTCAGATCGTCGAGCACTCTGGCGGTGAGAGTTTGGGGATCGGCTTCGACGAAATCGGGGTCGCGGGCCCCTCCGGCAAACACCGTCAGCAGCACAAATCCTTCGGGCGCGCGCTCCGGGAAAACCGTCGAGGAGAAGATGCCACCGAGGATGCGGCGGCGCTCGGCCTCGGGCACCAGGAAGCCAAAGCCGTCCAGCGCGTGCGTCACCTGCTCGCGGCGGAAGCCCAGCGCCAGCACGGCGAGCGGCGGATGGACGATACTGGAAAGCGTTGACAGGCGCTCTCCGCCGGTGAGATCCAGGTCAATGTCGTCCAGGCTGTGGGCTGGCGCGGCATAGACTACCGCGTCATACGTCTCCGGGCCCTGGTACGCTGCCCCGACCGTCCATCCCCGGGGTCCACTGCGCAGCTGGGTAACTGGCGCCCGGAGTCGCAGCTCGGACGTAAGCTCGCGGGCCAGGGCGTCGACGATCTCCTGCAGCCCACCCCGGAAAGAGATCAACGGCGGCGCGCCGGGTGCAACGGCACCAGGACCCCGATCGGCCTTGGCCGCCTTGAGAAAAGCTTTCATGACTGAGCCGTGCGTTTGCTCCAGGGTATGGAGCTGGGGGAGCGCATGGCGAACCGACAGCTGCTCCGGATCGCCGGCGAAAGTCCCGGCGACGAAAGGGCTCACGACGTAATCCAGAACTTCCTGGTTGAACCGGCGGCGGATGAACGCGGCGACGCTCTCATCCACCGGAGAGTCGCCTCGCTCGATCAGCGGCTCGCCAAACACGGCAAGTTTTGCCGAGTTGGAAAGGAGGCGGGAGGTGAGCAGCTCGGCGGGAGTAAGGGGCAGGCGGACCAGCTTGCCCCGGCGGACGATGTAGCGGTTGCGCGCCTCGGGAGAGGGAGAGATCCGCGAGGAATCCAGTCCCAG
>DATFQK010000175.1:0-8062 GCA_035264345.1 Gemmatimonadales bacterium
TCGCACCGCGGGCGCCGATGCCCGCGGTGGCGCCTCCAAATCTGGCCAACTCGCGCACGTATCCGAAAGACAGCGCGCCCACATCGAATTCCTGTTCCGTTAGCGGAGCGGGCAGCGCCAAGTCGTCTCCCGCCTTCCGCACGTATTCCACCCGGCCGAAGAGGGTGTTGGCCGCGTCGAGCTGAAGGTTCGATTCCAGAATCACGCTGTGCTGCCAATCGCCCGCGGGCCCCTCGTGCGGCCGCCGCTGATTGGCGCCGTACACCAGCGCCGAAGCCCATTCCCCCCGCCTTCCCAATGGCGCGGTGTGCAATACCGATCCGCCGAGCCGGTCCTGATCCTCATCGGGATGGAGCGCTTCGGGCTCGACCAGATGACCGTAGCTCGCGGCCAGCGCCCAGTGCGGATCCGGCATAACCGAGAGCCGGGCGCCATAAGAGTCGAGCGGATGGAAGTCCGGATCGTACCGGTCTTCATCCGGCTCCCGGCCGTTGAACACCGTGCCCTCGAGCTTGAGTTGACGGGTGAAGATGCCGGCGGTGATCACGCCGTAAGTAATGTGGGTGGCGTCGGTCCAGTGGTGGCCCAGCGGCGCAAACGGATCGTTCAACGCCGAAGGCCGGTGCATGTACGCCACCGGCCCGATTGCGGGCTCGCCCACCGGAGCGACATAGGCCATCACGCCCCAGGAGCCCGCCACAGCGCGCTCGTACATGGCGGAGACTTCCATCAGCAGATCGTGAGGATGCTGCCGGTCGTGCAGCGGCTGGCCCTGATAGGTCTCGCCGGTCTGGAGCAGCAGCGGATAGCCTTGCGCGCCGATGGTGAGTGGCTCGCCGCTGGCCATGGCGTGCAGATGCAGCGTGCCGCCACCGAGCTGCCGCATCGCCATCAGCATCCCCCAGTTGATGCTGCCCAGCTGATCGGCGCCCCGGGGACCGCCCTGGGTGTCATACTGAATGAAGGCGTCGCCATGGACCATCAGCATCCACGAGCCGGCGCCGAAGTGCCAGGCCCGCATGGCGGAGGCATCCGGCAGCCACGCGGTGCCCGAGCCCATGCGGGTCATGGGAATGCCGAAAGGACGCTCCGGCATCTGCGCCGGAGAGTGCTGTGCCTGGGCTCGACTGGCGAAGAAGAGCAGGAGGGCTACCGTCGCCACTCTCCAGTCCCCGATCGCTAGCCTGCATCCACTAGGCGTTGGTAGCTCGCGGTGAGGAGTGCCGGTCTCGAATCAGAATTTCCCGCACTAAGGACTGTGGACTGCGGGCTGGCGACTCACTTTTTACACCCGCAGTCGAAGCAGCCATGCTCGAGGCAGGCTCCGCAGCATCGCACCACCTGGTTCCGAAGCGCTCCCCTCGCCCGGTGCAGCCGTACCCCGGCATTGCCCGGAGTGATCCCGGCCTCCTCGGCATAGCTCCGGACGCTGGCGCCGTCGAGCTCCACCCGGCGGAGGGCGGTCTGGTACTCCGGTTTAAGCGTCTTCAGCAGGCTCATGACGCAGGCGCAGACCACCGCCTCAAACTCCTTGTCAGGCTCAGTCGCCGAATCGGTTTCCGCCGCCAGCCGGTCGATCGCCCGACCCCGGCTGTCACGCCGCCGATAGTAGTCGGTGAGCGCGTTCCGCAGCACCCGGTAGAACCAGGTGATGGCCGACGTGGAGTCTTCCATTGGCGGCGCGCGCTCCAGACTCCGCACGAACGCCTCCTGCAAAATATCCTCGGCTTCGTCCCGCGATCCTACCCTGCGCTCCAGAAACGCCAGGAAGCGGGAGTGGTTGTCCAGGAGGACTCGCGTAAGATCAGGTCCGGTCGCCAGTCCCCAGTCGTCAGTCGTCAGCGTGACCTCTGTCTTTCCAGGTTTTCTGGCGCTGGCGGCTGAGGACTGAGGACTGAGGACTCGACGCTGCTTCACTCGCACCCGCAGCCGCAGTTACAGCCGCCCAGCTCGCAGGGGCAGTCGGCCCCGCAGGAACAGTTACAGCCACAGGGACAGCCCTGCTTGGTGGTCTCATTGCTAGACATGATACGTCTCCTCAGGTGTGGGTTGCCAGCTTTAAGCCTTCACACCTGCAGACGCAGAACCGGCTGGAGTATTACAGGGATGACGAGCAGGAGACCGGGCGGGGTGAGCCTATCACTTTCCGGGGAGCCGTGGGTTCTTCCGCCGCTCCACTGGGCTTGCCTCAGTGGTGTGCCGGCGCTCCAGTGCCTCGCGGACCTTGGCCAGCGCTTCGTCCCTGGTGTAGGGCTTGGCCAGGAACGGAACGTCCAGCGACTCGAGCCCATGCTGGACCAGCACTTCCGCGGGGTGGGCAGACATATAGAGAAGCCGCTGGTCGGACCACTCCTCCAGGATCATCTGGCCCAGCTCCACTCCGTCGCAGTCGGGCATCACCACATCCAGGATCACCAGGTCAATCCGGCCCCGGGCCTGGCTGAGCACGTCGAGCGCCTCGGGGGCGGATTCCGCCTCCAGCACCCGATAACCTTGCTCGCTCAGAATGCGATAGGCAATGCGCCGGGAGAGCCGCTCGTCGTCGACGACCAGTATGGTGGTGGCAATCCGGGGAAATGGAATAGACAGGCTTACCTCACTCTGAAGTACCCCGTGGAGCGTACTTCCTGGTACCGATTGCCGTGGTGATCTATGACCCTGCTCCGTGTTCTCGCCGCTGAAACTCGAGAAAGGTGTGAATGGCCTGCAGTGCTTTGGCGTCCCCTGTCATGATTCGGACCTCACCCCCTAATGGTAGCTCTCGGTACTGGTAGCGGATAGCCTGGTGTTTCTCGGCCATGGCGCGCGCGCCTGGAACCTCCTGGGAGTGCACCATCCCGGGAGCAGTGAAATCACCCTCGGCAAAGGCGTTCGCGATTGCGCTCAAATGTTCTCTGATGGCCTGCACCCCGGCGCTGTCCGGCCGGTTTCGCTGCAGCTCGATCCGCCCGCCGTCCGGCAGTTTTTCGAAGTGATGGGTGGAAGTGTATTGATCCACTCCCATGACTATCCGGCCACGGGACTGCATCGAGGTAAAGGCTGTGTCCCCAGCGTCCTGGGCTGCAGATGCTGTGGCGCCGGCCGAGGCGAGTACGGCGACCGCAAGCCATTGCCGGGCGTTGAACGAAAACATGGAGTCGCTCCGTGAGAGGTTCTGAAGCGTACCGTCTGCCCAGCGGGAACGCAGGAACTTTTGTTCCCTCATCTCCGTCGGGAATCCCATGATCGATCCCTGCCTGCTGTCCAACGTGCCGCTGTTCGCCCACCTGTCAGCCGAACTCGTCGCCAATCTGGCCCACCGTTCAGTCGAACGGCGCTTTGCCGCCGGCCAGCTGCTCTATGCCGCCGGAACCGTTCCGGCCGGACTGCTGGTCGTGCTCGAGGGGAGAGTGCGGGTCATCCGGGGCAACGGACGGCAGCACGTGATCCATGAAGAGGGTCCGGGCGGAGCGCTAGGTGAAGTGCCGGTGTTCGATGGTGGCACTTATCCGGCCACCGCCATCGCCGGGGAGCCAACTCGCTGTCTGTTGCTCCCGACCGAGGCACTTCGGTCGGCCATCCGTTCCAGCCCGGAAACGTCGCTCCTGTTTCTCCACCGCCTGGGCGAGCGCACCCGCCACCTGGTGGACCGGCTCGACGGTCTGGCCGTGCAGGACGTGAACGCCCGGCTCGCCCGACTCCTCCAAACCCGCCAGCAGACAGTCGGGCAGGGAGTTCCCTTCAGCCTCGGCCGAACGCAGCTGGAAACCGCCGAGGAGCTGGGCACCGTACGGGAGGTCGTCGTGCGGACACTTCGCGAGCTTCGGCAGCAAGGCATCATCGAATCGGCCGGCCGGGGCCGGTATGTCGTGCGGGATGATCGGAGACTGGCCAGTCTGCTCCCCACCTGAAGAACGGCTGTTGACACATCAAGAAAAATTGATATAATCCAGTATGGCGACCCACACCAAACCAGAGATCGAGCAATCCGTGCAGCTGTTTCACGCGCTTTCGGACAGCACCCGCCTCTCCATCCTGCAGCGGCTTCGCTTCGGAGAGCGCTGCGTCTGCGATCTCACCGACGCTCTGGACGCGGCGCAGTCGCGGCTCTCCTTCCACCTGAAAGTGCTGAAGGATGCCAATCTGGTAACCGACCGGCGGGAGGGCCGCTGGATGTACTACACTCTCAACCCCGACACCCTGAACCAGTTGGCCGAGACAGTCGAGGCGCTGGCGTCGCCACCATCTCCCGCGGAGCGGAAGACCGGCTGCTGCTGATCCACTTTCATTTACAGAAAGCATCAACAAATCTTGTTAGGAGGTTGGGATGAGCGGTGAAGACCTGAGAGCCATGGTTCGCGAGCGCTATGCCGAGGCGGCTCGGGAGGTGGCTGCGGGAGCCAAGACCTCCTGCTGCTCCACTGCCTGCTGCGGCGGGAGCGCCGGCGATCCGATCACCTCGAACCTGTATCACGACGCTGATACCGCCGTTCTGCCGGAGAAAGCCGTGCTGGCCTCACTCGGCTGCGGCAATCCCACCGCGCTGGCCGAGCTCAATCCCGGCGAGGTGGTGCTGGACCTGGGGTCCGGCGGCGGCATCGACGTCCTGCTTTCCGCCCGTCGAGTGGGTCCCACCGGCAAGGCTTACGGCCTCGACATGACCGAGGACATGCTGGCCTTGGCGCGGGAGAACCAGCGAGCCGCCGGGCTGCACAATGTGGAGTTTCTCAAGGGTGAGATCGAGGCGATTCCGCTTCCCGACAGCTCGGTGGATGTGATCATCTCCAACTGCGTGATCAACCTGTCGGCCGACAAGGGCAAGGCGTTGCGCGAGGCATTCCGGGTGCTCAAGCCGGGCGGCCGCTTTGCGGTGTCGGATGTGGTGGTCCGGGGGCAGGTGCCGGCGGAGGTGCGCCGCAGCATGGAGCTATGGGTTGGTTGCGTGGCCGGTGCCCTGAGCGAGGAGGACTATACCCGACTGCTTCGGGAGGCCGGGTTCGAGGAAATCGGAATCGAGCCGACCCGGGTCTACCAGTTCGAGGACGCCAAGGCCTTCCTGGCCGGGAGCGGACTCGAGACGGACGAGTTCGCTCGTGAGGTGGACGGCCGAGTGATGGGCGCTTTCGTCCGCGCCCGGAAGCCTCGACATAATGGAGAAGCCAATGGAAACTGAGCGCAAGAACGGGCAGTGCGTGGAACTTCGGACAGCTAGCGCCGCTGATCTCGAGTCGGTGTTCTCACTGCTCGACCGGTCCGGTCTGCCCACGCCCGGTGTAGCCGACGACTTTTCGCAGTTCTTGGTGGCCGAGGCGAAGGGAAGGCTGGTCGGAGTCGTCGGGCTCGAGCTCTATGGGGAGTCGGCGCTGCTCCGTTCGGCCGCGGTGGAGGAGAGCTGGAGAGGAAGCGGGGTGGGCCGGGTGCTGGTGGAACGGGCGCTCGACCTGGCGCGCGGGCGTGGGATCGAGGACGTGTATCTGCTCACCACCACCGCCGAAAACTATTTCCCGAAGTTCGGCTTCGTCTGTGTGCGCCGGGACGAGGTGGCGCAGGGCGTACGATCTTCCGTCGAGTTCCAGACCGCCTGCCCGGCGTCAGCGACGGTAATGTGCAAGCACCTCAACTAAGATCGCGGCGCCCAAGCTAGCGCTGTCGCTCGAACAGCTCCGCTCTCCCCTCGGCCTGGGTGTAGGTGGGATTCTTGATCTTGTACCACGCGGTGTCCACCGCGTAGGGATCGTCCTTCCGCTTGGCTACGATCCCCTCCAGATCCAGCCGGCACGCTGCCTCGAACAGCTCCCGCCCTTCGGCCTCGAAACAGGGTATCCGGTTGAGCGCGCCGACGGAGGCCGGAATTAACTTTTCCAGCCGACGCTTCCGCTGCCGGAGGGGCTTGGTACGGAGATCCTGCGCGTTCACCCAAAGCAGGTCGAAGGCCGCGTAGGCCAGGGTGCCCTGCCCTCGCATCAGGCCCCAGAAGTCGATTCTCCCCTCATCGTCCAGGGCCACGATCTCTCCATCCAGGATCAGCTCCCGGGCCCCAAGCTCGGAGGCGACCTGCTGGGCGAGTCCGGCGAACCGCGTCATCAGATTGCCGCGCCTCGAGTAGAGGGTGCAACGGGACCGGGTCATATAGAACAGTCCCCGGAAGCCGTCGTACTTGGGCTCGAACAGCCAGGCCGGATGGTTGAACGGGTCCGGCTTGAGCAGGGGAACGATCGGCGGGATCGACGGCAGAGCTGAACGAAGCTGGAAGGGCACGGACCAGTATCGAAATGGGGTCTGAAAACTATTGCTGACTCATCACTGGCGACTGGCGACTGGCGACTGGCGACTGGCGACTCAAGCACTAACCGCTTGCATCTCTCTCACCCTGGCCAGCAGCTGCTCCGGTGCAAATGGCTTGGACAGGACCGGCCCGGGAAGCACCGTGTCATCGAGCTCATTCACGTAGCCGGTCACAAAGAGAATCGGGACCTTAATTGCCAGAGCCAGCATGTGAGCGGCCAGCTCGTAGCCGTCCATTCGCGGCATTCTGATGTCGGTCACGACCAGGTCCACCGGCCGGCCCTGGAGCAGGACGCTGAGGGCCTGAAATCCCTCGTCCGCTTCGCACACCTGATATCCCGCGCTCTCCAACACCTGCCGCATCAGCAGGCGCACTCCGTCCTCGTCCTCGACCACTAGAACTGTGAGCGACCGGGCCGGAACGGGCGCGACCATGGGGCCTCGTCTTAACAGGAATGTTGAAGGACCGGAGAAACTACTGCCTGGCGGCCCTTCCCGGAAGGAGCGTTACAGGGAGCAGCGTCGGGCCCGAATGTGATCCAGATCACGTCCGGATTGCCAAATTCTGATCACCTTAGCCGCCGCCTCACTTCACATGGTGGTGTCTTGTGGGCCCACTTCGTCGTACTCGATTGGACCCGAAGTTCGGGTCGCTCTACCCGGAAATTCCTGCCGGTCACTGGATCCCAGCCTGGCAAGCCGCAACCCGGAGGGCGGAACGGCTTTGGAGAGAAGCCGGTCCTGAAGCCCTGCTGGAGGGCCGCATTCTTCCTGAAGAGCACTTCCAGTTCCGCGGCGGGCGAGCCAGGGGCGCAAGCTGGTATGTAACTCCCGAGCGGCTGTCGGACCCAACCCGAGCCGAGATCGGGCAGGCCTAGTCCAAACTTAAAGACGACTGCTTCCAAATCGGGACATTCTTGCCGTCCCCGAGTGTGGGCCGTACTATAGCCCACACCTCTCTTCCAGAATTGAAATTCGCGATGCGCCCATCGTCCTGCGCAGGTCTCATCTCGCCGGCACTTGTGCTCCTGATCGGCTGCTCGGCAGCAACCACCGGCACGTCGGGAGTCAGCGATTCACTGAGCGCGCTCCGACCCCAATACCCCTCCACTTACGTGCGACACCCGTCAGGGCCCGTCGTCATCCGCAACGCTACCATCCTTACGGCCTCCGGGCCCGAGCTCAAGAAGGCGTCGATCGTGTTTCAGGATGGAAGGATCACGGCGGTTGGGCCTGACGTAACTCCACCCAGCAATGCCACCGTAGTTGACGGCAGCGGGAAGTACGTCACCCCAGGCATCATAGACGCGCACAGCCACCTCGGGGTCTACTCGGCGCCTGGCAGCGAGAGCCAGAGCGACGGCAACGAAGCTACTGATCCGAACACGGCGCAGGTCTGGGCCCAGCACTCGTTCTGGCCCCAGGACCCGCAGATCCCGCTGGCGGTGGCCGGAGGCATCACCGTGATTCAGGCGCTGCCCGGCTCCGCCAATCTGATCGGCGGACGGTCGGCCATCCTCCGATTGATTCCGGCGCGCACGGTGCAGGAGATGAAATATCCGGGCGCTCCCTACGGGGTGAAGATGGCCTGCGGGGAAAATCCCAAGCGGGTGTACCAGGAGAAGGGTCCCTCCACCCGGATGGGCGATATGGCGGGATACCGGGCCGCGTTCGCCAAGGCGGAGAAGTACCGGCGCGAGTGGGATGCCTGGCTGACCAAGAAAGAGGAAAGCCCTCCGGACCGCGACCTCCAGCTGGAGACCCTGGCCGACGTGCTCCGGGGCAAGGCATTCGTTCA
>DATFQK010000176.1:0-2012 GCA_035264345.1 Gemmatimonadales bacterium
GCCTACCAGCGCCACTCCGTCCGATGTTCTCAATGGGCGGTCCCCCGGCCGGGAGAAGCCACGGCCACACTCAGAATCCGCCAGTCGTCATCGATCCGGCGGAGCACGATGTGCTCGACCCAGTCCCCCTCGAGGGCAGTCGGTCCCGACGGAGTCACCCGCCGGGTGATCAGCCAGGCCGCGGCCAAATCCCCCTCCTGCCGCAGATCGGTGCGCACCACCCGAACATCGAAGTTCCGCGGCTCCACCCCGCGGAGCCACCGCTCCATGCTCCGCAGTGCAGCGTCTATGGGAACCGCCTGATGGTAGCTTGCCGGCGCGCCCGGCCCGATCGGACCGGCGTAGCTCCCATCCTGCCAGAACAGCGAACGCACGCCGCTCCAGTCCCTGGTTGAGAGACGGCGGGCATAGCGGCTGAGCAGATGTTGAATGGTGTCCTCGTCACGGCGAGACCCGGTGGGGGTACGATCTTCGATCTGGCACCCCACCATTAGGAGGCCGATCCAGAGCGCCGCGATCTGTGGTGCCCTTAGGCGGATCGTCGGTGGCTCTCCAGTTGCGCAAGCAGCTCCTCGTTCTGCCGGCGGGTGCTGGGGGTGTCCTCGGCGAAGGACCATTGCACGATGCCGTCGGGTCCGATCAGCACGTAGGCTCGATTGGAGAAGAACTTTTCCTCCAGCAGCGTGCCGTACCGCCGGCTGACCTCCCGCTGGAAGTCGCTCAGCAGGTCGACCGCGATGCGCTCCTTCGCCTTGAACTCCTTGAGGGTGGGCACCGAGTCCACGCTGATGGGCAATACTACCGTGTTGGCGTCGCGGAAGCGGCTGTAGTCCTCGGTGAAGGAGCACATCTCCTGGGTGCAGACCGAGGTAAACGCGAGGGGAAAGAACGCGAGCAGCACGTTCCGCCCGCGCAGCTTCGAGAGCGTCACGTCCACGCCCGCCGTCGATGGCAGGGTGAAATCGGGTGCGGGAGTGCCCGGCGGCGGGAGCGAGGCCATGACGTCAGCGCTTCAGCGCATTGCCTTTTCGCGCCCGCGCGCCTTCTCGAACCGCCGCGCGACGTCGGTCCAGTTCACCACATTCCACCAGGCCGCCACGTAGTCGGGCCGGCGGTTCTGGTATTTCAGATAGTAGGCATGCTCCCAGACATCACATCCCAGGACCGGGATCTTGCCGCTCATCAGCGGCGTGTCCTGATTGGGCGTGCTCTCGATGCTGAGCTTCCCGCTCCGGTCTGCCACCAGCCAGCCCCAACCACTGCCGAACCGCCCGGTGCATGCCTTGACGAACTGCTCCTTGAACTGGGCGAAGCCGCCGAAGCTGCTGTTGATGGAGTCAGCCAGCTCGCCGTTCGGCTCCTTGGCCCCACCCGGCGCCATCATCTCCCAGAACATCGTATGATTGGCGTGGCCACCGCCGTTGTTGCGCACCGGCGCCTTGATGGCCTCGGGCAGCCGGTCTACCCCGGCGAGCAGCTCCTCCAGCGACTTGTTCTGCAGATCGGGATGGGACTCGAGTGCCGCGTTCAGGTTGTTGACGTAGGTTGCGTGATGCTTGTCGTGATGCAGCCGCATCGTCTGTTCATCGATATGCGGCTCCAGCGCCTTGTAGTCGTACGGTAGAGGGGGAAGGGTGAACGCCATGACCAGCTCCTCGCGCTGAAGACATCTCACATTCCAGATTCGTTCTGGCCGAATCCGCGAAATATCATCCCCTGTGGGAGAGGGGTCAACGAGAGATGGCGCCGGCGAGGAAGGATGTTATGGGCATCCGGCGCTGGTGACTGCTCCGGAGAGGCGCGTTAGCACGAGGGGAGGAGACCCGGGCGTGTACGTCGAGCTTCTCCCACTTGGAGAAATCCCGGGCTCCGACCGTCGAGTGCTACAGCGCCTCGAAGGACCAACACCAGCGCCGGATCAGTACCGAGTTGTCTCGGAGCCCCGAGAGCCCAGGTCCCTTCCACCTGCGACCCGTGCCCACGATATCAACGAATGAGGTCTTGAACGGATG
>DATFQK010000177.1:0-2434 GCA_035264345.1 Gemmatimonadales bacterium
TCAACGGTTCAGGGGAACCGCAGGTCACTAGCCTTCCGGCTCATGCAGCCGGGCTGATGCAGGCAGGCCATACAGATTGTGGTCCCGAAGATCCCAGGGTGGCTGCGTCGGGCAGCAACCGGTCTCCGTAACGACCGGAGAGCCCACTCGCAAACCGCGGACCCCATGAGCGCCAATCCTGCCATCAACGGGCTGCTTACCTGGCGTTTCTCACGCGTCTTCCCAGTCCTCAACACCACGCAGCTCCCCAAAGAAAGGCCCGAGGAGATCTCGCACGGAGGAACCTACTGCGCCTAGGGCTATCCGGCCACCGGTCGCCTTAGGCGTCGCACTTCTGGGCGTTCCGGAAGACCTCCATGATGAGATCGAAATCTGACTCGGCGAGGTCTGCATACATCGGAAGGCACAACTCACAGAGGCGCGCCATGAAGCGAACCGACCAGGCCCGCGTCCTTGCGAAGTTCCTCGTACCACTGCTCCCGAACCTGTGCGACGCAAGCACGCCGCTCGTAGTGCTGGCTGCCGATCATGAAGAAGCCGTCGGCCCCACCGAGCCGGATGTCCATCTCGCCGTGCGGCTCGAGCTCCAGCGCATCGTGTCCGCCGAGCCCGACCTTCTGACACTGGCGGCTGACGCGTCCGAGCCGGCACGAGGTCGCGCCGCCGAACGCCTGAGCCAGCTGCTCCTTGACCGCGACGACCACGCCGTGGAGGTGCTCTGGGCGCTGCTTGCTGGATCCGGCACCCAGCCCCAGCTCGATGTGCTGAGTGACGCGGCCACCAGCGCGGCCGACAGCGCCAGCCCATCCGACCGTAAGTGGCCAAGTTCGGTCCGGCATGTTCGGAAGTTCCTGAGAGCTGGCTGGCTTCGGCAGGAGGTCGCCGCGGTCTGGATGAATGTACTCATCGCCGGCGTCCTGTTCTTCGCTTGGTGGTTGGCCTGGCCACCGTCGGGCGGAGCGCCGCCGGCCGGCACACTTGCCTTGGGGGTATTCGCAGTCTGGGTGCTCGCCTTCCTACCCGGCTGGCTCTACATCCGTTTCCTCGGCCAGCGAGCGGGGGCACTGTGGGACGAGTACGTGCTCAGCCTTCACCGGCTGGCCTGGGACAGTCCCGGCTACCTGCCAAGACCACCCGTCAACTCCCAGTTCTATGTGGAATGGTTCAACGATGGCGGGGTACTGTTTGCCCATCGTCAGAATATCTACCGGCAGAAGTTCGACTCCTACTATGGCAAATCCGTTTCAGCCGCCGGCCACCGTCAGGGCGTCCCGGTCAAGATCGAGACCCTGTTCCCAGTGTTCCTCATCACCGCCACCTTTGCCGTCTGCTGGACGGCCGTATTGTGGGACCCGAGTTTTCTCAGCGCCCCAACAACCTCATGGGACGTACTGAAATTCGCATTCCTAGGGGCCTACTCGTTCAGTGCGCGGATGCTCATCCGCCGCTTCTTCCAGAATGACCTGCGGCCCAGCGCCTACGCGAACGTGATGCTCCGCGTCATCGTCGTCCTGATCCTGGTGGCCGCGCTCTCCCAGCTCATGCCAGCGGACAACCTTCGGAATCAAGCGGTGGTCGCCTTCATCATCGGGTTCTTCCCGCTGGTGGGAATGCAGGCCCTCCAGCGAACTGCCGCCGCGATGCTGCGCGCCGCGGTGCCTTCGCTCAGCCCGCCCTATCCGCTGAACCAGATCGACGGGCTCAGTGTCTGGTATGAGGCAAGGCTTCTGGAGGAAGGGATCGAGGACATGCAGAGCCTGGCCACCGCGAACCTCGTCGACGTCATCCTGCACACGCGCGTGCCCGTCGGCCGACTGGTCGACTGGGTCGATCAGGCGCATCTCTATCTGCACTTCGACCGGATCGAACGCGGCTGGCTCGAGCGCACCCTTGGGACCCGCAAGGAAGAGAAGGGCGAGACACAGAGCATCGCGCGAGGCTCAGTCACCAATACGAGCAGGGCAGGGACCCGAACCAGGGCCGCGTTCCGGCAGCTGGGCATTGGGAAGGCCACCGATCTGCTCAAGGCGTTCCCGCCCAAGCAGATGGACCCGGACGTTGCCCCCGAGCCCGGCTCTGCCTGGGCGGCGCACCTGGCGGCGCTGAAGAAGGCGGGGCTGGACATCGGTCAGGTGCGCACCATGGTCCGAGTACTGAGCTTGGATCCACCGGCTAGGCTGGGCGCGTGTAGTGGTGTGATTATGAAAAGGGTCCCCTGACCAGGGAGAATGACGGCTGCCAAGCGGTCATGATCCCCGAGCCGGAGGACACCTTTTCGATGCCATCCTCGCATGTGGTGCCTGACCAGGTCGAGATCGCCTTCGACGACCGGCGGGCGGTGGCCAGCGCCGGACTGCTGCTGCCGGCGACCTTGGCGGAGCGGCTGGGGATCGAGCAGGCCACCGACCAGCTCGTCAACCTCGGCGACCGGCCC
>DATFQK010000178.1:0-4418 GCA_035264345.1 Gemmatimonadales bacterium
CAGCCCTCAGTCGGTGGTGCGGGCCGCGCGCTACGGCTTTCCGCTGACGCTCGCCATCATCGGCGGCGATCCGCGCCGGTTCAAGCCCTACGTCGAGCTCTACCAGCGGGCCCTGACGCGGCTGGGCCAGACCTCACTGCCGCTCGGTATCCATTCGCCGGGCCACATCGCGGAAACCGATGGCCAGGCGCGAGAGGAGCTGTGGCCGGCGTATCAGGTGATGCGGAACCGGATCGGCGCCGAGCGGGGGTGGGGCCCCACCAGCCGCGCCGAGTTCGATTACGAGATCGCGGCCGGGTCGCTCTACGTGGGCTCGCCCGAGACCGTCGCCCGGAAGATCGCGGCCACCGTCAGCGCCCTGGGCGCCTCCCGCTTCGACCTCAAGTACAGCGCCGGCACGCTGGGCCACGAGATCATGCTGCACAGCATCGAGCTCTACGGCCGTGAGGTGATCCCGCGGGTGCGGCAGGAGCTGGGTGCACAGAGCTTGGAGCTGGAAGCTGGGAGCCTGGGTTGAACGCGTTCCCTTACCCTAGTAGCCGGTCGAGCTGGCGGTCGACAATCCAGCGTACTTCTCGATAGTCAGCGCTATGGCTCCGCCGGACGCCGCCGGGTGCACCGGACCTATCCAGTAGCCCCGGTTATGGCTGCGGGACAGCAGAAAGAAGTTGAGTCCGGAGACACAGCGGGCTCGCTCAGCGGCGATCTCGAATACCTGCGTTTCCTTTTGTCCCACGACTCCGAGCCATGCCGCGTCACGATCCCCGCAGAGGAGGTACACGTCCACCTCGCTCCGGTTGTGGCTGCGGACCGAGATTGGAATGGTGGAGACAGCAGTGCCGGGTTGAAGGCTTGCGCATCCGGAAAGCATCATCGCCGGGGCCAGAAGTCTCATCATGTTGCACACCCCGGATCGGCTGCCATGATTGTGAAGGGCTGGCCGACCGGGATATTGAATCGCGTCACCATGAGCACTACGGGTTCAGCGCTCACCACCACCGCCCGGTGAACCTCATTGGCGACCTCGAAATAAGCGGTATTGGGGATGTGTACCGGACTGTGCGTGCAGCCATCCTTCCTATTGAAGCGGTCGATCCTGAGTTCTCCCTCAATGACATAGATGAAGCTGGGGCCGGGATGCGTGTGCCAAGGCCCCGCGCCCGGAGCGAACACGGCCCTCTGGATCACGATGTCCTTCGTGGCGTTCGAATGAATCATGAAGTCCGGGAGCTGGAGGATCTTGAAGGGATCGAGCGGCGCGCGAAAGGTGAAAGGCTCGAGGGCGAGTGTGCTGACATCTCCGCCCATGTGGTCCCCGGCCATCCCGTGGGACTCGGGCGCCACCGGTGCGTCCTCCGAGCAAGCGAGAAACCCACCTCCGGCGACGAGGGCGACGATCAAGCCGATAAGCCTGTGGCGTAACATTGGTACCTCCTCCTGCTGCGTGGTGTGAGGGTTCGGTGGCGATCAGGCCCGGCCACACGGTTCGAACTGGAGTCCGATCTACTTCCCACGCGTTCCCCCGACGTGATCCCAGCGTGAAATTGGGCGGATTCCGCGGTTGCCGCCCTCAGGACCGAGGGTTACGTTGGGGTCAGCACCGCAATTCTCTTCTGACCATACCTCTTGCAATGCGAGGCGAGCCGCATGGGTGACCGCGGCTTTCCTGCTCTCCCATCTGTCTCGACCGTCGAGCTCCGACTGCTTGGCCGGGTCTCCGCGCGAGTGGAGTCCGGGCGTGAAGCGACGGCCGTTTTGGCCCAGCCCAAACGGGTCGCCTTGCTCGGCTATCTGGCTGCGTCTACCCCCCGTGGGTTCCATCGGCGCGACGCTCTCCTGGCGCTCTTCTGGCCCGAAGCCGACCAGGAGCATGCCCGCAGCTCACTCCGAAAGTCCGTACACTTCCTGCGACAACAGCTCGGCCCCGAGGCCATCGTCAGCCGGGGCGACGAAGAGATCGGCCTCGATCTCGACCGGTGCTGGTGTGACGTGGTGGCATTCGAGGAGTCGCTTGAGGAAGGACGCTTGGAACGCGCTACGGAGCTCTACCAGGGCGATCTCTTGCCCGGCCTGCATCTTTCGGACGTACCGGAGTTTGAGCGCTGGCTGGAGGAGATCCGCACCCGACTCAGAGACCAGGCGGGCCGGGCGGCATGGCAGCTCACTGAAAGGGAATGCGGCCAAGGCCGGATCGGCGAAGCTATGAGGTGGGCACGCCGGGGAGTGGAGCTCTCGCCTTACGATGAAGCGGGAATCCGACGGTTAATCGGTCTTCTATTGAAGGGAGGAGACCGGGCGGGGGCTCTCCTGGCCTATGAACAGTTCGCCCATCGGCTCTCGGCTGACCTGGAGCTCGAGCCCTCGACCGATACCCTGGCGCTTATCGAGTCCATCCGAAATCACGAGGAAGCGCCGCTTCAGAGTACGCCACCTGCTCCCGGTAGCCCGCTGTCGCAAACGACGTCGACCCCACCGCCCGGGAAGAATCCTGAGGTCGGCGAGCCGGCAAGCCCGCAGGGGGTTGCCCCGCGCCGAGCCCGGTCACTCTCGCTAAGGCTCCTATTGCTCGGCGTTGCCGTAGGTCTCGGCGCATTCGTGTGGAGGTACGGCTCTCCGCATACATCCAACACTCCCGCCTCTCCGGGGACCATTGCGATCCTCCCGTTCGAGTACCGGGGTAATCCGGAACTGAGTTATCTGGCCGAGGGAATGGTCGATCTTCTCAGCACGAAGCTGGACGGGGCACCGGGGCTCCGCACCATCAACCAGCAGGCACTGCTGCAGTTCGTCGACCGGGAGCGTAGTGGGAACAACCCGGACAGAGGAAGACGCGCAGCCGAGCACTTCGGCGCGGACCGCTTCGTGCTGGGGAGCATCGTCGAGGCAGGACAGCGACTGGCCGTCAGCGCCACGCTCTATGATGTGGAGCGTGGATCGCTGGGCTTGATTGACGCCTCGACAGCCAGCGCGGCAGAGATCTTCGACGTAGCCGACCGGCTTGCCCGGCACTTCCTCTCGAATGTTCAGGAGCGGCCTCTCCAGCTAGCCCGGGTCGCCGACCAGGGCACGTCGTCTCTAGCTGCGCTGAAGGCATATATCGAGGGAGAGCAGGCCTTTCGAAACGACCGTTATTTCAACGCCCTCGATGCCTTTCAGCGCGCGGTCCGGCTCGACAGCACGTTTGCCTTGGCGCACTACCGATTGGGGCTCATGTCTCGGGACCTTGGGTTGGCTCGGGAGCACTTTGCCCAGGCACAGCGCCACCGCGGGAGGCTCAGCGAGCACCAGCGCGGGCTCATCGAGGCGACGGTCGCATTTCTCCAAGGGGAGTACAAGCAGGCCGACCGGCTGTATCGCCAGGTGCTGAACACCCATCCCGATGACCTCGAAGCATGGTGCATGCTGGGAGGTCTGATCGGAAATTTGGGTTCGATGAATGGTTACGCCTGGGTCGATGCGCGTGAAGCGTTCGAGCAGGTACTGAAACTCGACCCCCGCGATGCGGCCGCGCTGGCGAACCTTGCAGCCATCGCTGCCAGAGATCGCCGGCTGCCGGAGCTCGACTCTCTGAGCGAACGATACCTCCAGCTGCACCCGCTACCCTATTTCGCCCGCAACATGGAGGGGCAGCAGGCCGTTGTGCGGGGAGATAGCGCCGGGCTGGAGAGATTCATCGCCGACCTGCGAAGCCGTCCCGACCTGCCCGCCCAGCTCGGCGGGGGCATCGTCACCCGTAATACCGGGGATCTCGCTGCCGGCCGACGGCTCTGGCGTTTGATCACGGAGCCGAACCGCTCGACCGGTATGCGGGTGCTGGCTCGCGCGACCCTCGCCAAGTTCGAGCTCACCAATGGACGATGGAACGCCACGGGCGCCGAGCTCGACAGCGCCGCACGTCTGGACCCCGGCACGGCACTCGAGCATCGGGTCTACTATGGGCTCACCTATTTCCTGAAGCTGCCTCGAGGCGAGCTGGTGGCGCTGCGGGACTCGCTCGAGCGCTGGAATCCGGCCACTGCAAGTCGAGCGGAGGATGGTCTTGCCGCGATGCACCGCCCGGTGCATTCGTATCTCAGGACCTATCTGCTGGGGATGCTGAGCGCGCGGCTCGGGCACGACCGCACGGCGCTACAGTATGCCGCGCAACTGGAGCGAGCAGATACCTCAACACCCCCGGGTGCTTTTGCGATGGATCAGGCCAAAGTTGTCCGTGCCGAGGTCGCGTGGAGAGGCGGACGAGCAGAGGAGGCACTCGCAAGATTGGAGCAGGCGGGGTTCTGGACCACTCATTCCGGATTGGATCTTTCGGGTGACTCGCCGTTCTACACCCACATCCACGAGCGGTTCGCCCGCGCCGAGCTACTATACGAGTTGGGCCGCCTGGACGAGGCAGCGCGCTGGTATCGCTCGTTCACCTA
>DATFQK010000179.1:0-3719 GCA_035264345.1 Gemmatimonadales bacterium
GGATCCCGGCCGCGGACACCACCCAGGTGCTCGTGTGGTACTCTCCCACTGCAATCCATTTCGGTGTCCGCGCCTTCGAGGCGCATGGACCGGTGCACGCCACCCTGGCGGACCGGGACAAGATCTCGGCCGACGATTACATCCAGATCCTGCTCAGCACCTTCAACGATAGCCGCCAGGCACTGGTCTTTGCGGTGAACCCGCTCGGGGTTCAGTCGGATGGTGCACTGGTGGAGACCGGATCCGTCAGCGGAAACGGCTTCAACAGTGCCGTGGTGAAGCGGGAGCAAGCCGACCTCAGCCCCGACTATGTGTTCGAATCCAAGGGCCGGGTTACCGAGTACGGATATGAGATCGAGATCCGGATCCCGTTCAAGAGCATCCGCTTTCAACCCAGGCAGGAGCAGGTCTGGGGCATCAACGTCGTCCGGCTGGTCCAGCACTCGGGCCGGGAGGACAGCTGGACCCCGGCCAAGCGGGCCAGCGCCTCCTTCCTGAGGCAGTCGGGCAAGCTCGTAGGCCTGACCGACCTGCGCCGGGGCGTGGTGCTCGACTTCACGCCGTCTGTGACCTCCAGAACTACAGGAGCCGACGGGGCCGCCGGCTGGAGCTATTCCGGAGGGAGTCCCGAGCTGGGGGGGACCGTCCGCTGGGGTATCACCAACAATTTGACGCTCAACGGGACGGCCAATCCGGATTTCTCCCAGATCGAGTCCGATGCCCAGCAGTTCGTGTTCGATCCGCGCAACGAGCTCTTCTTTCAGGAGAAGCGACCGTTCTTCCTGGAGGCAATCGAGCAGTTCTCCACGCCGAGCAACCTGATTTACACCCGGCGGATCGTGCAGCCCGTCGTGGCCGCCAAGCTCACCGGAAAAGCATTCGGGACCGACGTGGCCGTGCTCTCCGCGCTGGATGACCCGGCCGTCTCGCCCTCCGCCGACGATCATCCGCTGTACAACCTGCTGCGGATTCAGCGCGATGTGGGCTCGCAATCCCGGGTCGGAGTGGTCTACACCGACAAGGTGGTGGGCCGCGACTACAACCGGGTGGCCGGGGTCGATACCCGGCTGGTCATGGGCGAGATCTACAGCGCCCAGCTACAGGTGGCCGGCAGCCGCACCCGGGTTGCGGGTGTGACCGAGACCGGTCCTCTCTGGTCCTCTCGGCTGGCCCGGAACGGCCGCACCTTTGGGGCGCGCTACACCTTCACCGGCGTGGCCGATGATTTCCGTGCCGCCAGCGGATTCATTCAGCGGGCCGGGATCGTGCATGCCAATCTGGATCACAGCATCACGCTCTATGGAAAACAGGGCGGGTTGCTCGAAAGCTTTACCGGAGATGTGGCGTTGGACGGAACCTGGGAATACCAGAAGTTCGTGAATGGCCAGGGCATTCAGGACAAGAAGCTGCACTTCAATACCAACACCCGGTTTGGTGGAGGCTGGCAGTTTGGCGCCTCGGTTCTGACCGAATCGTTCGGGTACCCGGCGGAGCTCTACACCGATTACGCGCTCGAGATGCCGGCAGAGGCGGGCGGCCTGGACACCATTCCTTTTACCGGCCAACCTACCATCCCGAATCTGGACTACGTGCTCTCACTCGACACGCCGGAGTTCTCCCATTTCTCGGGAAACGTTTTCTTCCTCTGGGGTCACGACGAAAATTTCTATGAATGGGCCAGTGCCGACATCTCCTGGCTCGATCTGGTTCTCGACTGGCGGCCGACCGACAAGCTGCGGGTAAATGGACAGTACCACCTCCAGTTTGTGGGCCGTCGCACGGACGGCAGCACGGTGAGCATCTGGAGAAGTCCGCGGCTCAAGATCGAATATCAGCTCTCCCGGCCGATCTTTCTCCGGCTGGTGGGGGAGTACACCACTGAACGGCGCGATTCGTTGCGGGATGAGTCGCGAACCAACGCCCCCATCCTGGTGCTCGATCCGGCAACCAACCTGTACACCCGAACCCGGCCCTTTGGCGACCGCGCGCTTCGCGGTGATGTTCTGTTCTCCTACCAGCCTACGCCCGGAACCGTGCTCTTCGCCGGTTACGGGAGCACGCTCAGAGATCCCACCGAGATGGGCCAATCCACGCTCCAGCGGGCGGAAGATGGATTTTTCCTCAAGTTGAGCTACCTGTTCCAGATGTGACTGGTTCCGGCCAGTTCTTTGTAGCCGGGCCGCTACAGCCCCGGGAACTGAGCCACATGACAGTCTCCTCCAGGCAGCACTGAAAGGCCCTCCAAAAGGTTCGTCTCCCAACAGCTTGGGTGAATCCAGACAAATCCTGCAGCAGTCAGCAGATACGATCTGACGCTGGCTTGCCTCTTGCCCCCTGCGCCTCGCACTTCTTCGCATTCCCGACACAGTAGCTGGTAGCCCGCCGCCGTAAGCGGACGGGGCAGGTACCGCTCGACTCTCTCCCCTGGAGCAGCTCGAGATGCGCGTCCTGATCCTGAATTACGAGTATCCACCACTGGGCGGCGGAGCCGGGGTGGCCACCGCCGCGCTGGCCCACGGCCTGGCAGATCGTGGTGTCGCCGTCGATGTGGTGACTGCTTCCGCGAACGACCGCGCCGAGCGGCGGAGCTCTTCACGGGATCCCCACCTGCAGGAGCTGGGTGGGTTGCGCCTCTTCCGGGTACGGAGCAGCCGGATCGGCGTGCATCAGGCCGGGATGCTGGGCGCGGCGAGCTATCTTCGGCATGCACTTCCGGTGGTGCGCCGCCTGCTGCGCACTCACCAGTACGATGCGGTCCACGTCTTCTTCTCCCTCCCTACCGGTGCCTTGCTGCCGTTCGCCGGGATCGGCGACGTACCGGTCATCGTTTCGCTGCGTGGATCCGACGTCCCGGGCTACGACCGGTACAACCGCACCGTGCAGGGAATGCACCTGCTGCTGGCACCGCTCACCCGCTGGATCTGGCAACGGGCGGATCGGGTGGTCCCGGTCTGCAAGGCTCTCGGCCGGCTGGCGGAGCTCACCTGCCCCGGCCTGGAATACAGCGTTATCCCGAATGGCGTGGACCTGGACCTCTTCCACCCGGCGGTGCCCAGCCCCGCAGTGCCGGGAACCAGGCCTACCCGCTGTCTTGCCGTGGCCCGGCTGGTGGAGCGAAAGGGACTGGGTGAGCTCATTCGCGCCTTTGCCCTGCTCCCGCGGCGGCACTTCGAGCTGGAGATCGTAGGCGAGGGGCCGGATCGGGAGCTGCTGCGCGGCTTGGCCGAGCAGCTCGGAGTTGCCCGTCAGATCCAATTCAGCGGCGCCCTCAGCCGAGCTGCGCTGGCGGAACGCTACCGCGCCGCTGACCTCTTCACCTTGCCTTCCGCGGCGGAGGCGTTCGGAAACGTGTTCGCCGAAGCCCTGGCATCCGGTCTTCCGATTGTAGGCAGCACCACAGGCGGGATCCCGGAGCTGGTGGAGCACGGGGTCAACGGTCTGCTGATCGACCCCGGCCAGCCTCTGGCATTGGCCCGCGCCATCCAGTACCTGGCGCAGGATCCCGAGCTGCGGCAGATGATGCGGGCTCGCAACCGGGCCAAGGCCGAAGCCACGCTGCAGTGGTCTCAAATCACCGACCGATACCTCGCCCTGTACGAGGGCCTCAGGCATCGAGCGCCCGCACCGGCGCGGCTGACCCTGTCGCGGGCCAGCGAGGTGAGCGCCGTATGAGCTCGGCTCTCGCCTTTTGGCTCGCGGCTGATGCAGCGCACACCTTC
>DATFQK010000180.1:0-3929 GCA_035264345.1 Gemmatimonadales bacterium
AATCGCTCAACTATCTGCCGCACATTCTCGCCAAGATGGAAGGCATCAGCGCCGGCGCCGACGAGGTGATCATGCTGGACAGCTCGGGTGCCGTGGCCGAGGGATCGGGGCAAAACATTTTTGTAGTGAAAAAGGGAGAGCTGCGCACCCCGCCACCATTTGCCGGTCTGCTCAAAGGAGTGACCCGGGACGCCGTTCTGGAGCTGGCGCTGCAGGCGGGCTATAAGGTGGAGGAGACGATGCTCAACCGCTACGACATCTACACCGCGGATGAGGCCTTCTTCACCGGTACCGCCACCGAGATCGTCGCGATCCGCCAGCTGGATGGCCGGATCATCGGAACCGGCAAGGCCGGGCCCATCACGCGCGATCTCCGCGCGCGCTTTCAGGCGCTGGCCCGGAGCTGAGCTCATGGCCTGGCGAGTGCTGGAACACGCCGGGCAGATGTGGAATGTGTCCTTTGCGGCGGAGCGGGGGCCCAGCTCATCGCAGTGGAATCTGGTCTTCTCCTTTCGCAGCAGCGATCCCGGACGTCGCTCCGTCTGGGCCACGTATCCCATCTCGTCATCATCCAAGGCCGCGCTCTTCGCGCAGGCTGACCGCATTTCCAATAAAGATCTCGAAGAGTTGCTCGCTGCCCGCTTAGCCTGAAATGGCATGGGCTTTGCCTTGCCGCGGTGTGTGTCTCACCCTGATTTCGGGCCCGACCCAAGGACGGCAATGTCGTCAACCCCTCTGCCGGAACGGCTGCGTTTCGCGGAGTTCACTCTGGATCGGCTGCCCAATGGCCGATGCCGGGCCCGGGTCGGGCTGACGTGGAAAGACTCCGAGCAGTTTACCGGTGAAGGAGAAGGGCTCGC
Organism: Gemmatimonadales bacterium; assembly: GCA_035264345.1. Classification (GTDB taxonomy): domain Bacteria; phylum Gemmatimonadota; class Gemmatimonadetes; order Gemmatimonadales; family GWC2-71-9; genus CAVVWJ01. The sequence continues at coordinate 861 of DATFQK010000180.1, forward strand.
GTCGCAGGCCGGAGAGCTGCGCTGTTCGGCGCAGGCATGTGTCGTCGCCCTGGGACAAGCGGTGCAAGGAGGGCTCAGCTTCGAGCTGTTGGGGGTGAAAGCGGTCCGGGCATTCGATTCCACGGTGGTGATCGTTTCGCTGGCGGTCCACGGAGAAGGGCCCGGTGCTGGCGGTCAACGCGTGGTGGGCTCCTATCTCACGGAAACCGATACGGCTCGCGGCGCGGCCCTGGCCGTGCTGAACGCCACTAACCGGATCCTGGGAAATCGATTGTTCATGCGTTAGCAGCCCATTTCACGCCGCCTCAGTTCGCCTTCGGTCCTGCGGTTTGCACGTCGCCACATGGGTGGGCACACTGTCACCACCCCGAATTCTTGCCGAAAGCGCCTCGTCGCCCGATGACGCGCCACAGGAGTCTTTCTATGCGCTATTGGTGGATCGGTCTCGTCGGTATTCTGGCGGCCTGCAGCGGGCATTCGGGCCCTCGTCCGGTTTCGCCGGTCTCGATAGGGTCTCCTCTGACTGGAACCGCCCCGGGCGAAACCTCCCTCAGCACGGTTCTGGATTCCCTCGGCATTCCCGATACATCGGTGGGTGACACCGCACTGCTCGTGGCCGATCTGAACGACGAGCGCCGCCAGGCGGCGGACTCCGCTGCCGACGAAGCGGTGCTCGAGGAGCTGGCGGACGCGCATCCGGAAGAGTCGCCGAACGATGCCGGCGGGGAGGAAGCGGCTGAGGCGGTTCCGGGCGGAGCCAATGTGACCGACGCGGTGACCTGGGATATCGATGTAGCCACCTACAACGGCCACGACCGGGTGCAGTACTATCTCGATTTCTTTCAGGACCGCGGCCGGGAGCGCATGAACATCTGGCTGACCCGCTTGCCCCGGTACGAGGCGATGATTCGGGAGCGGCTGCAGGGCGAAGGGTTGCCGGGTGACCTGGTCTACCTGGCGCTGATCGAAAGCGGTTTCTCCAACACGGCCACCAGCCGGGCCAAGGCGGTCGGCATGTGGCAGTTCATGAAGCGCACCGCGAAGGGTTACGGTCTGCGGGTGGACTCCTGGGTGGATGAACGGCGCGACCCGTACAAGGCCACCGAGGCGGCGGTTCGGCATCTGGCCGATTTGAATCGGCGCTTCGGTTCGCTCTACCTCGCGGCCGCCGCATACAATGCCGGCTCGGGCAAAGTATCACGCGGAATCATCCGGCTTCCCGATGAGGAGAGCGATTCGGTCAACTCCGATGCGACCTTCTTCCGGCTCTATGACACCAAGCTCCTCCGCCGGGAGACCAAGGACTACGTGCCCAAGCTGATTGCTGCCGCCCTGATCGCCAAGCAGCCCAGACGCTACGGCTTCCGGGTCACCCCGGCAGAGCCCGCGGCGTATGACTCGATCGTGGTTCCCGACATGACCGGGCTCGATGTGATTGCCCGGCTGGCCGACACCACCGTCGCCGCCATTCGGGAGCTCAATCCGCAGTACCTCCGGCTCACCACACCTCCCGGCACCCGGTCCGTCGTGCGGCTGCCGGCCGGTCGCGGAGAGGGCACGGTGGCGAGTTATGCAGTGTTGCCGCCGCGCCAGCGAGTCACCTTCATCGAGCACTTCATGGCCGGGGGCGAGACTCTGGGGCACATTGCCCGCCGGTATCACGTGAACCAGGCCATGCTGCTCGCGGCCAATCCCAAGCTCAATCCGCGGCGAGTCCGCATTGGACAACGGGTCGTGGTGCCCACCGGCGGCGTTCCTTCGACCCGGGTGGCGCGGCGGATGGCAGAGCGCGTGGTCGCGGCCGGCACCAGCACCTCTACGTTCCACCGGGTGCGCCGGGGAGAAACGATCTCGGAGATCGCGGACGAGTATGGGGTGACTCAGCGGGAGCTGCGCGGCTGGAATAATCTCGACGGCATAGGCCGGATCCGAATCGGGCAGAAGCTTCGGGTGGTCTCACCCTACGCAACGAATCCCATTCCGGCGCAGTCCGGGGCAGTGGATGCCCGGTTGCGGACCCATGTGGTACAGCGGGGAGAAACGCTCGAGGGCCTGGCGAGACGTTACGGAGTCTCGATTCAGGCCCTCAGGAGCGCGAACGGGTTGAGCGGCCACGCCACCTTGCGGGCGGGCGCGGCCCTCAAAATCCCGAGCTAACGGGTGCTGGGGGAGCCGATCGGCCGATAGCCCTTCAGCACCGCGTCGGAGTAGCCGTTAGCGGGGTTGCCGCCCTGAGCGAGGATCTGATCTACCCGCTTGGGTCCCCGGTTGTAGGCCAGGAGTGCCAGGTGAACGTCGTACTGGAACCGGGCCAGCAGCTCGTTGAGGAACCGGAATCCCAGCCGCAGATTGGTTTCGCGATCGTAGAGATCCTTCTCCTTGATATTGGGCTGGTAGAACCGGGCCGTCTCCACCTGAAGCTGGGTGTAGCCGTATGCTCGCATGTTGCTCTTGGCCTGCCGGTTGAACTGGCTCTCGATCTTGACCAGCTGGTATCCCAGTGACGGGTCGATTCCCTCGCTCAGGGCAATGTCGTAAATGGCCGCCGAGAGATCGGCGGGAATCTGATAGCGGGTAGAGTTGTCCAGGATGGCGTTGGCCCGCTCCAGCTGAAGCTTGATCACAGTGGCTTCGCCCTTGGCCGCCTCGAGCTGCTCGCTCAGGCTTCCCAGCTCACGGGCGACAATGCCCACATCGGGAAGGGCAGCGTGATCGCTTGCGGCCCGAACCGCCTTGTTCCAGCCGCCCAGCGCGCCGATTCCCACAGCGGCGGCCAGGAGAACGCCACCCCGGAGCAGGATACGCTCCGCGGTCATCGGCTTCGGTTCGCCGTAATCGATGGGTCTCGCCACGCGTTACCCCTTTCTTTGTGAGAAGCCCGTCCTACCCTGCAGTTCGGCGCCAATCTCCCCGGGTTCCACCCGTCTTGCTCACCAGCCGCACGTCCTCGATAGTCATTCCCCGGTCGATAGCCTTCACCATGTCATACACCGTCAAACACGCCACTGCAACCGCCGTCAACGCTTCCATCTCTACTCCGGTTTTGCCGGTGGCCTTGGCCAGCGCCGT
>DATFQK010000181.1:0-7696 GCA_035264345.1 Gemmatimonadales bacterium
TCGTCAGCAGGAAGTCATCGGCGAGACCGGCTTGTGGGTACTGCCCAACCCCAGCGGGTTGAATGCGAACCACCAGTTACCCGATCTGACGCGCGCATTCGGAGCGCTGCGCGGCGCGTTGGAAAGCGGCCCGAAATTCCATCAGGAGTGAGCCGTGGCCGATTCGAACATCCGAGAACACCTCACGAAGCTGCTGAGCTGGGACGATGCGCATATCAGCTTCGACTCCGCCGTGGCCGATTTACCAGTTCATCTGCGGGGGACCAATCCGGCGAGTCTGCCTTACTCCCCCTGGCAACTGGTCGAGCACCTCCGGATTACCCAGGCCGACATCCTGGATTTCTGCCGCAATCCGAACTACCGGGAGCTCAAGTGGCCGGACGAATACTGGCCACCTTCTGCCTCACCACCGGATTCTCCTGCTTGGGACAAGAGCGTAGGGGAGTTCCTTCGAGACCGGGCGGCATTGCAGGACCTGAGTAGAGATCCAAAGATCACTCTCGAAGCTCGGATCCCGCACGGCGAGGGTCAGACATACCTTCGGGAGATTTTGCTGGCTGCCGATCATGCCGCTTACCATATTGGTGAGCTGGTGGTGGTGCGCCGATTGTTGGGAGCATGGCCGCCGGCGGGAACTACCAACGCCTGAAGCAGCGGAGTCGAGATGCAGCCCACCGACATCGAGGGCGTCCTCAGCTTCCTTCGCGCGGCCGAGCGGCTGAAAACCGTCACTCGCAGCGGCTGGACCTCCACCGGCGATCGGGAAAGTGTGGCGGAGCACACCTGGCGCCTGGCGCTCATGGCCATGCTTCTTTACGGCCGCACACCCGGGATCGATCTGGCGCGGCTGCTCAAGATGTGTCTGATCCACGACCTGGGCGAAGCGCTGGGAGGCGACGTGCCGGCGCCGCTCCAGTCAGCCGGAATGCCGAAGGCCAGCCACGAACGGGCCGATCTTCTGGAGCTGAGCGAGCCGCTCCCGCCTGATTTGCGTCGCGAGATCGTCGAATTGTGGGATGACTACGAGGCCGCAAGTTCTCCCGAAGCCAAGCTGGCCAAAGGACTGGACAAGCTGGAAACCATTCTGCAGCACACCCAGGGGAAAAACCCTCCCGATTTCGACTATACCTTCAACCTGGCCTACGGGCAGCAGTATACCGCGGCAGACCCCTTGTTGGCCGCCATTCGGGCCCGGTTGGACGAAGACACCGTGAGCAGGGGAAGGGCCGCTACTGCTTGACCCAGGTGGGACGAAGATCGCGGGTGACGTCCACGATCAGCTGACGGAGGATCTCACCGTATGCCTCTTCCTTATCCCGCACCGCGATCGATGGCAGCCGATCGGAAATATTCAGCTGTCCCACCGTGCCATTCGCCATCGAGCTGGAGCGCCAGACCGTGCCACCGGTGCTGGTTGACAAGAGCCTCACGGTGAGCTCGGCCGATACGCCGGCCTGCACGTTCATGCCCGATGCGCCGATGTGTCCCCGGGGCTTCAGCTGCGACAGCTTGAGCGTCCCGACGAACACGGCCGGAACGTTCTTCTGCTTCCCTAGAGCCTGAGCCAGTGCCACGGCATCAGTCGCGGGAGGAAGCGCTTTCAGTGAAGGGTCGGTTGATCCCAGCTCGAGCAGCTCGACCCCGGTCTGACTCGCGAGCAAGGCCTCGGCAAAGCGCTGAGTTGCCAATGTGCTCATGGGATCATTCGGCCGATCCGCCGCAAACGTGACGATCGCAATCCGGCCGTACGGAGCCAAATCGAGGCGAGCTGGAACCTGGGAGTACTTGGAGGCGCAGGCCGACAGCAGCAACGACCCGCAAAGCGCGAACGCGTATTGCATTCGGACAGGCCGAACGGCCCTGTTGCTGAACATTTTGGCCTACATCGGTTGGGGATAGGCGCAGCGGGGGCAAGACACGCGCCACCAGCCACTCCTGCTTGGCCTCATCGCAAGAGTTTGCACTCCAGCCGCTCTTCTTCTTCTCCTCAGCGTTTTGGAATCGCTGGTAGCTACGGCATAGCTGTGTTGGTGCTGGGTGTGTTGGTGTGTTGGCGACAGCCCGGGCGAGAGAACTCTATTATCTGTTCAGGATGGTCAGAGCACGGAGGATCCTGGCCGGTGGGGAGGTCTAAACACTATTGAGGCCAAGGCTCGTGACGCTCCGAGGCGCGGTGTTTCGCTACACGCTGGCACTGGAAGCGGCAGGATTTCTCCTGATCATCGCGATCATATGGTTGGACGAACTTCTGGATTTGCCGCGACTGCTGTTCGGTACCCCGCCCACTCCCCTGCGACCGGGCGAAGGCCTGCTCGAGTCAGCACTGGCCTTGGTGGTGGGAGCGGTAGTCGTCACCGTGACCTACCGGGCATTTCGCCGGATCGAATATCTCGAGTCACTGGTGGTGATGTGCGCCTGGTGTCGCCGAGTTCGCGCAGGAGACGAATGGCTGGCAATAGAGCAATTTCTGGAACGTCAGCACCATGCCCATACCACGCATGGCATTTGTAATACCTGCGCCGAGGGGGTGTTGCTTCCGCCCTCGTGATAGTCAGGTTCGTTGGATCAGGTCAGCTCGGCGGTGTTGGCCGCGACGGCGGGTTCTAATGACTGGGTGTGCATGGCCGAGAGCTCGACGCTTGCGGTACCGGTCTCCACCGGCCAACGCAGGGTAACCGACTCGCCCTGACGCGTACGGTCCAGTCCCCGCTCTGACTTGGCCACCGTCTCGATGGGGTAGGTCCAGATGTCCGCAGCGGGGTCGCTAACCAGCGGAAGCGGAGCAAAAAGCGAGAGCTCGGTGGTGAACAGGTCGGTGGGCTGACCGACCGATCTCTCCCAGGTGTAGCTCACAGCAATGCTCCCGTCCGGCAAAAACCGATACTGCTTTGCCAGTCCTTCTCCATTCATCCTGACCTCGACCACATCGGGCTGGTGTCTGACATCGCCAATGTAGCGGCAGCGCGCCCACGACTTGACCGGCCAGTAATCTCCCGAGGCATACTGCCCCCGTTGCAGGCTGCTGGAGACCACACGGTCCACGAAAAGGGCGCGATCGTCAGCGTCGCTCGGCGGACGCTGATCGAGACGAATCCCCTCCTCGATATCGTGGATGCTGGGTGTTCCGTCTTCGTAGCTCCCGGTCTCAGCGCGTTGCTCGAGAGCGGTATCGTGATACGCCTCCCGTCGCCGGGTGAGCGTGTTGGCGTAATTGGTCGCGGTGGAAAAAAGGGTGTATTCCTCGAGGGCTCCCCCTCGCCAGGGACTTACGATGGCTGAGAAGCGATCGGAGTGGACCCAGATTTCCTCGTGGCCGTCGCCATCGATGTCCCATACCTCGGCCGCCAGACCCTGGCCCCTCCGCAGCTCCCGTTCAGCCAGGGCGAGATTCCGCCAGATCGCTTCCCGGAGGTGGGGCAGGTACAAGCCGCCGAATACTCCATGCCAATAAGCATCGTTGCACTGGGCCCGTCCGATTGCGCGCCGGGCCAACGGTGGATCGCCGGCCTCACGGAGCAGGAGCGAGAGCGCCTGCATTTTCTTGTGCATCCGGTTGGACTCGGAATACTTCACCAAGAAGTTCCGCCAGTGTGCGCCCCGGATCAGCGGCCCATCGGGGCCCGAGATGCGGGCTTCACCCAGATCACGCTCCAGACGAATCAGCCGGAGCGCCGCATCGGGGGGGAGAGACCACCCCTCCATTTCCCGGTATGAGGCGCTCGGCAGGTAAGCAATGCCGCCACTGGGTACGTGCTCGAGCGCGTCTGTCAGAGTACTGAGCTCAACCTCGCCTCGCTCGATCAATCCGCTCATCGTGTCCATGAACCGGTCCAGCCAGCCACGCTCGTACACCCACTCCTTGGTGCCGGGCCAGCCGCCGAACTTCTCGCCATCGTCGGCCAGCACAGCCAGGCGGTGGCCGGCGCCGCGCAGCTCACGCAGGTAGTCCGCGGTCTCCTCCGGAGGCCGGAAGGGAATCAGATAGCGGAGCCGCTCATCGATGGGAAAGAGCGCTACCCGCCGGCCGTCGCTCTCGGTCCAATAGGGCATGTGCAGCTGATCGGCCGCAAATCCGGAGACCAGAAAGTGCCGGTCGTCCACCAGCGCGTAGCGAACGCCGGCGTTGGCCAGATCGGCTGCCAGCTCCGGCTCCCATACTCGTTCGGTGAGCCACAGGCCCCTCGCGTCCACGCCGAACCGGCGGTGGATGGCTTCGTGCATCCACTGGATCTGTTCCACCCGATCACGGCGGGGAAGCGAGGCGAGCACCGGCTCGTAGAAGCCGGCCAGGAGCAGCTCCACTTTTCCGTCGCTGACCAGCCGGCCCAGAAAGTCGAGATACGCCGTGTTGTTGGCCTCGAGCCACTCCAGCAGCGGCCCGGAGAGATGCAGCACCGCTGGGAGGAATCCCCGGCCGGACAGCCGCTCGAGGATTGGCCGATACACATCAGCGACATGTTGCTCGAATACGTGATCGAAATTCCCGACGGGCTGGTGCAGATGGAGACCAAAAACGAAACGGATGGGAGACATGATTATCCGACTACGAGGGAACGCGATCCGCCCAGGGCAGCGGCAATGGCCGGAATAACATTGGGAAACAGTTGATCCCGCTGCCCCAGCTCTTCCGCCCGACGTTGTGCATGCTCCAGCTGAGAGTCGTTGCCGGCAGACAGCGCCGCAATCAGCTCTTCCGCATCCGAGCAGTGCTGTCGGATGCGCTGTTCCGCATAATCGGCGGCAGCGCCGGTCGAGATGATGAACTGCCAGTCTGAGGACTGGGCGAGCAACAGCTCCCGAGCCGCCTGGGCCAGAACTGGTCGCGCGCTGGGTGAGCCGATGCTGTTGGGAGCCACGTCCCAGAACGACTGCTCCAGCGGCCAGAGCCGCTCCCAGGTCCACGCGGTATGCTGGCTCAGCCACATGCTGCTATCGCCGTTGGCGCCCCAGGAGCCCCAGGGAAGCCTGATCGCCGCGCGAGCCGGATGTTCCCTGATGTGCCGAGAACCAGTAGCGGGAGAAATCATCTCCCGCTGCCGCACCAGCGCTCGATACATATTGCCCAGGAACATGGGTCCTTCGAACCACCAGTGGCCAAAGAGCTCGGTGTCGAAAGGCGCCACCACCACGCCCTCGCGGTTTTGCGCTTGGCCTGCGGCAATCCCCGCAAGCAGATGCGCGAAATGCTCCGCGTGTCCCCGGGCGCGATCCGCCGCGCCTTCCGGGTTGTAGGGCTGCTTCTGGCCCAGATCGACGCCGGGCCCGCTCACCCGCCACAACTTGAGTCCACCGGGCCAGCGCATCTTGTGAAACTCCAGATACCACTCGTCCCCGGGATAGCCCTCGAACCGACTCCACACCTGCATAGAGGCCTTCGGGTCACGAACGTAGGCGGCCACTGGCCCGTGGGCCACGCGGTAAGCTCGATAGGGGGACCGCAGTGGCTCGGTCGAGATTGGCCGGGTGAGAGGAGCGTGGACCGTGGGGTCGCCCGCCGGATCGCCTGAGAGGCCAAGCGGCTTGCCCGCCGCCGCGAGATGAGCATCAACGAAGAAGAATTGAAAGCCGGCGTCGGCCAGATGCTCTTCAATTCCGCGACGCATTCCGGTCCTGGGTGCCGTGGGCCATGGCTCCCATGGTCCTCTCGGCCGATAGGCGCATTCGGGCAGCCAGCAACCGCTGGGCGATCGGCCGAATATCCGGCGATGCTCGGACACACCCACCGCCAGCTGAAGCCGAATGCTTTCGTCTCGCGCGAGCAGCGGCAGGTAGCCGTGAGTGGCGGCCGAGCCGATGATCTCCAGCCGACCTGCGCCCTCCAGGGCGCGGTAAGCGCCAATGATATCCTGCCCCACTCCATGGAACAGCTCGCGCAGCCGGATCAATCGGTCATGCCAGTAGCGGACCAGAGGGACAAGGTGACTATCGCCGGTTTCGGCGAGGGAGGCCGGCGCCTCATTGCAGGCGGAGATCCGCTGGGCGAAGAATGTCTCCATTTCGGAGACGAACGTGGGATTGATGAGCTGATTGGCGAGAACGGGCGTGAATCCGATGGTCACCGGAGCGGGAACTGCATCGGATTCGAGTTCCCGCAAGATCTCCAGAAGCGGCAGATAGGTATCGAGCGCCGCTTCACAGAGCCAGTCGCTGCCGTGGGGCCAGCGCCCATGGTTCAGCACGTATGGTAGGTGGCTGTGCAGAGTAAACACGAAATCCATCGAATGCGCGCTCACGGTGCGGCCGCAGTCCGGGCGACGGCGCGCCGGTATACGTCGAGATAGGTGGCCACCGATCGCTCCCAGCTGAAGTCCCGAGCCATGCCTTGACGCATGATCGTCTGCCAGGTGGAAGGATGATTGAAGCAGTCCAGGGCGCGAAAAGTAGCCTCCTGGAAGGCTTCCGGGGTGTAGACGTCAAACGCAAATCCGGTCACCGAATCTTCGACCGTATCGGCCAAACCGCCCACGTGGCGCACAACGGGAGGGGAGCCGTAGCGTTGAGCCCGCATCTGGGTGAGGCCGCAAGGTTCGTACAACGATGGCATCAGGAAGATGTCCGCCCCGGCCATGAGCCGGTGCTCCAACCGGTCGGTAAAGTCGAGCTGCACTCCGATCCGGTCCGGTGCCGAGGAGGCCAGCTCGACCAGCGCCATCTCATACTTCTGCTCGCCGCTGCCGAGGAACACGAACTGGGCGTCGGTCTCCAGCAGGTTACTGCTCTGCAGTATCAGATCGAGCCCCTTCTGGGTGACCATGCGACCGGTCATTCCGAAAAGCGGAGCCTTTCGCCGTTGCGGCAGCCCGAAGGATCGCTGCAGGCCGGCCTTGCAACGCCGCTTTCCCTCCAGGTTCTCAGCCGAGTATTGGGCAGTGATCTGCGGGTCGTTGGCGGGGTTCCAGGAGTGCTGATCAATGCCGTTGAGGACTCCCACCAAACGATCGGCTAGCCAGATGAACGCCTCATGCAAGCCGAAACCGCCGCCCGGTGTCCGGAGCTCCTCAGCCTGAGTGGGGCTGACCGTGGTGACGAAATCGGCAAAGGCAATTCCCCCCTTCAGAAAATTGACCTTGCCGTACCACTCCAGCTGGCGCCAGTTGTACAGCTGCCAGGGCAGCCCGATCTGCGGCATGACGTCAGGCGGAAAGTGGCCCTGGTAACCGGGATTGTGGACCGAAAGCACTCCGGTGACCGGGGCAGTGAATCGATCCTTCAGCAGCGTGCGGAGGTAGACCAGCGCGAGCGCGGTATGCCAGTCGTGGGCGTGGAGGAGTACTGCTCCCGGTACCAGCCGAGGCAGCGCCGTCACTGCCGCCAGGGCAAAGAACGCGAAGCGTCGGGCGTTGTCCGGATAGTCTATGGCGTTCTCGCCGTAAATCCCCGGTCGGTTGAAGTAGTCCAGGTGCTCGATGAAGAACACCTGCGGTCCGGCGCGTGCGCCGGACACCCGGAACACCCGCGCTTCCTCGTTGTGGGTGCCCATCGGAACCAGGAAGGGCTGACCCACCGGCTCGAGGTCGGGGTCGACATCGCGGACCGTTCGATAGAGGGGGAGAATGGCCGCCACGTTCAATCCGGCCGCCCGTTGGAAATTGGTTAGACCGCTCACCGCTTCGGCCAGACCGCCGGTGCGGGCATACGGGTAGTACTCTGCCGTCACGTGCACCACGGAAACCGGCTGACCGTCGGCCGTACGGAG
>DATFQK010000182.1:0-5490 GCA_035264345.1 Gemmatimonadales bacterium
CGATCTCGACCGTATTCACCCACTCGCCCCGGGCCAGCTTCTCGCCCAGCCGGGAGCGCTCCGCCAGGGGCGCAGGGGCTACTCCGATCGGTTCCCGCGCTCGCGCGGTGAGATCGGCGGCAACGAGTTTCGGCTGCAGGCTCGACACATAGGCGTGGATCTTCCGAATGTGATCCGGCGTGGTGCCGCAGCAGCCGCCTACGAAACGGGCACCGGCCTGAATCATCCGGCGCGCGTAGGACCCCATGTACTCCGGGCTGGCGAGATAAATCCGGCGGTCATCAACGGCCCGGGGCAGACCCGCGTTGGGCTGGGCCGAGATCGGACGATGGGTATGCTCGACCATACGCTCGATCCCGTCGAGCATGGCCGCGGGGCCCACCGAGCAGTTCAGGCCCACGACGTCGGCTCCCAGCTCGTCCAGCTTCGACGCGATGGTCTCCACCGAGGTACCGTAGCTGGTATTGCCATCCTGGCCTACCGTCATCTGGGCGATAATGGGCAGATCGCTGAGCGAGCGCAGGGCACAGAGTGCCGCCTCCAGCTCGTTGAGATCGCTGAAGGTCTCGAGGATGAAACCGTCTACCTCACCCTCCAGGAGGCCGCGGGCCTGCCGGCTGAAGAATGCGATGGCCTCGCCTCGAGCCGTCGGCCCCCAGGGCTCCAGCCGTATTCCCAGCGGGCCGATGGCGCCGACGACCAGCGCGCGATGACCGGCAGCCTGCCGGGCGAGGGCTACGGCAGAACGGTTGATGAGCTCGGTCTGGTCATCCAGTCCATGGCTCGAGAGCTTCACGGGATTGGCCCCGAAGGTGTTGGTCTCCAGGATCTCCGCCCCGGCCTTGACGTACGCCTCGTGCACTTCGCGCACCAGAGCGGGCTGGCTCAGGTTGAGCTCGTCGTAGCTCACATTCACGAAGACGCCGCGGCTGTACAGCATCGTGCCCATCGCCCCGTCCAGGACGTGGACCCGGCCGTCCCCGATCAGATCGCGCAGCGTCGCCATTCTATCGCTCGTAATTCAGGTTGGGCGCGAGCCATCGCTCGACCTCAGCGGTGTCGAGGCCTTTCCGGCGGGCGTAATCCTCGACCTGGTCGCGCTCGATCTTGCCGACACCGAAATACTGGGACTCCCGGCGCCAGAAGTAGTAGCCGCTGACCGACGATGCCGGCATCATGGCAAAGCTTTCCGTGAGCGTGATTCCGGCGTGCTTCTCGACGTTGAGCAGGTCGAACAGAATCTTCTTCTCGGTATGGTCGGGACATGCCGGGTATCCGGGCGCCGGCCGAATGCCCTGATACCGCTCCTTGATCAATCCCTCGTTGTCCAGCGATTCGCCCCGGGCATAGCCCCAGAATTCGGTTCGCACCCGCTGATGCAGCAGCTCGGCAAAGGCCTCCGCCAAGCGGTCGGCCAGAGCCTTGGTGAGGATGGCGCTGTAATCGTCGTGCTCGGCCTCGAACCGAGCGAGCAGCTCCTCGATCCTGGCCCCGGCAGTGACGGCAAAGGCGCCCAGGTAGTCCACCGCGCCGCTCTCGCGGGGCGCCACGAAGTCCGCCAGCGCCAGGTTGGGCCGGCCCGGAGGTTTGATCATCTGCTGACGCAGGGTATGGATGACGGTTCTCCGCTGTTCCCGCCGATCATCGGTGTAGAGCTCGATATCGTCACCCACACTGTTGGCCGGGAAGAACCCAAAAACGGCGTTGGCCTGGAGCAGTCGCCCATCCACGATTCGCTGCAGCAGCGCATTGGCATCGCGAAACAGGCTCCGGGCTGCGGCACCGACAGTGGGATCTTCCAGAATGGCCGGATAGTGCCCGGCCAACTCCCAGGTTTGGAAGAACGGCGTCCAGTCAATGAACGGCACCAGCTCCTGCAGGGGGTAGTTTCTCAGCGGTCTCACGCCGAGGAAACAGGGCTCGGGCGCGGTGGCAGCGCTCCGGTCTATGGCCAGCCGGTTCCGGCGAGCATCGGCCAGCGACTGCTTTCTCTGCTCGGCCTTGCGGTCCCCCCGCTGGGTCCGAACCTTCTGATACTCCGCCTTTATACCCGCAACGAAGCTGGGACGCAGCTCGTCGCTGCGAAGGTTTCCTGCCACGCCGACCGCACGGGACGCGTCCACCACATATACTGTCGGTCCGCGATACTTGGGCTCGATCTTGACCGCGGTGTGGACCCGAGACGTCGTGGCCCCGCCGATCAGCAGAGGGATGGTGAAGCCTTCCCGCTCTAGCTCGCCGGCCACGAAAGACATCTCCTCCAGTGAGGGCGTGATGAGCCCGCTCAGCCCGATAATATCCACCTGCTCCTTGCGGGCCGTCTCCAGGATCCGGGCGGATGGCACCATGACGCCGAGATCGATGACCTCGTAGTTGTTGCACTGCAGGACGACGCCGACGATGTTCTTGCCGATGTCGTGCACGTCGCCCTTGACCGTGGCCAGAAGAACTTTGCCGTTGGATCGGGACTGGCCTTCGCCGTTGCCGGCCAGGGTCTCTTTTTCAGCCTCGATGTAGGGGATCAGGTGGGCCACCGCCCGCTTCATCACCCGGGCGCTCTTCACCACCTGGGGCAGGAACATCTTCCCCGCGCCGAACAGATCGCCCACCACGTTCATGCCGTCCATCAGTGGACCTTCTATAACGTGGATCGGACGCTCCGCCTGGCGGCGCGCCTCCTCGGTGTCCTCGATGATGTAATCGGCGATGCCTTCGACCAGCGCGTGGCTCAAGCGCTCCGCCACCGGCGCATTCCGCCAGGCCAGGTCGGCGCCCTGAGCTGCCGCGCTTCCCTTGACGGTGTCGGCGACCTCCAGGAGCCGGTCGGTGGCGTCCGGTCTCCGATTGAGCACCACGTCTTCCACCCGCTCCAGCAGATCGGAAGGGATATCGGCGTAGATCGCGAGCTGGCCCGCGTTGACGATCCCCATGTCCATACCCGCCTCGATGGCGTGGTACAGAAACACCGAGTGAATGGCCTCTCGGACCGGATCGTTTCCCCGAAAGGCAAACGACACATTGCTCACTCCGCCGCTGACCAGGGCGTGGGGCAGGGTCGCCTTGATCCGGCGGGCGGCCTCGATGTACTCCACCGCATAGTTGTTGTGCTCCTCGATCCCGGTGGCGATGGCAAAGATGTTGGGGTCGAAGATGATGTCTTCTGGTGGGAAGCCCACCTGTTCGGTCAGGATGTGATACGCCCGCCGGCAAATCTCCAGCTTCCGCTCCGCCGTGTCGGCCTGCCCCTGTTCATCGAAGGCCATGACGATCACCGCCGCCCCATACCGCCGCACCAGTGTGGCCTGACGAATGAAGCTTTCTTCGCCCTCCTTGAGGCTGATCGAGTTCACCACTGCCTTTCCCTGCACGCACTTGAGGCCGGCCTCGATCACGGACCACTTGGAAGAGTCGACCACCACCGGCACCCGGCTGATGTCCGGCTCCGCCGCCAGGAGCTGGAGGAACGTGGTCATGGCCTGCTGGGAATCCAGCATTCCTTCGTCCATGTTCACGTCGATCATCTGCGCCCCGTTCTCCACCTGCTGCCGCGCGATCTCCAGCGCGGCGGGATAATCTCCGGCCAGAATGAGACGGGCGAACTTCCGCGACCCGGTGACGTTGGTTCGCTCGCCCACGTTCACGAACAGCGTTTCCGGCCCGACCGTAAGCGGTTCCAGGCCGCTGAGCCGTAAGCGGGGAGGCGGGGAAGCGGGGAGGCGGGGAGGCAATCCTGCCACCGCGTCTGCAATGGCTCTGATGTGTGCCGGAGTGGTGCCGCAGCAGCCGCCGACCAGGTTGACCAGGCCGCTCTCGGCAAACTCGCGGAGAATGGTGGCCATGTGCTCCGGGGTTTCGTCGTAGCCACCGAATTCGTTGGGAAGCCCTGCGTTCGGGTGGGTGCTCACGAAGGTCGGCGCCACCCGGGAGAGCTCCTGGACATATTGGCGCAGGGCCTGAGCGCCCAGGGCGCAGTTAAGGCCTACGCTGAGCGGCCGGGCGTGGGCCACGGAGTTCCAGAACGCCTCGGTGGTCTGACCGGAGAGGGTGCGACCGCTCGCATCGGTGATGGTGCCGGAGATCATTACTGGGACCCGGAGCCCGGCGGTCTCGAAATACGACTCGATGGCGAAGAGCGCCGCCTTGGCGTTCAGCGTATCGAAGATCGTCTCGACCAGGAGGAGGTCCGCCCCGCCGTCCAACAGTCCCCGAACCGCCTCGATGTACGTCGCCACCAGCTCGTCGAACCCGACGTTCCGGAATCCTGGATCGTTCACGTCGGGAGAGAGAGATGCCGTCCGGTTGGTGGGTCCGAGCACGCCGGCCACGTACTTGGGGGAATCGGGGGCGCGCAGCTCGAAGTCGTCGGCCACCTCGCGTGCCAGCTTGGCCGAGGCGTAATTGAGCTCGTAGACCAGCTCGTCCATCCCGTAGTCGCCCAGGGAAATGGAGGTCGAGTTGAACGAGTTGGTCTCCAGGATATCTGCCCCGGCATCCAGGTAGGCGGCGTGAATGGCTCGGATAATCGACGGCTGGGTCAACGAGAGGAGGTCGTTGTTGCCCTTGAGATCCCGGTGCCACCCGGCAAACCGGTCGCCCCGGTAGTCCTGCTCACCCAGCTGGTAGCTCTGGATCATGGTGCCCATCGCCCCGTCCAGCACCAGGATCCGCCGCTGCAGCAAAGGCACCAGCTCGCCGAGGCGGGCCTCGCGAGTCCGTGACGGAGTAGAGCTGCTGCGGGTGGCAGTCGGAGGATGGACGACGGTGGTCAGAAGACCTCCCTAACAAAAAACCTGAGGCCAAAACGCCTCAGGGGTGCGTTTTAGCGGTTATTTTACGTGGCCGCAATCAGCGCAAATCGCCACGGGCTCAATTGTTAACTCAAGTTAACGGCCGGACAGCAGGGAGTCAATTCGGCCGCGATCAGATCATCCCCAGCACAAACCCCCGGACCAGGTAAAGCACTAGCCAGGCCACCATGGGGCTGAAATCAATCATCCCGAAGGGCGGGAGCACTCTCCTGATCGGGTCAATCAGCCAGCCGGTCAGCGCAATGATGGGCCGCATCCAGCGATTGTAGGGGCCGATACCGAACCAGGACGCGATAACCCGGATCAGCAGGGCCGTCATCAGGACGGTAAAGAGCGCGCTCAGCAGCAGGCGCAGCCAGATCCGGGGGCCGCTTCTGATGGCCAGCGAAACACCGGCGGCCATTCCGATCACCCAGTGTGTCAGGCTCAGGAGAATGAGCCCGCCGGCGATGACCAGCCCCACCAGCCACAGGGGGGCAGTTTGCGGGCTGCCTCCAGCGGCAACGACCCGGCGCTCCAAACGGAGGAGAAGTGGATCGCTCGCCCGGCGAACGAAGCGGGGCCAGGCTCCAAAGGGATTGATCCGGCGGGCTCGCACCCCCCAGGACGTAAGGGCCACGATCGAAGCATACACCAGGGCTACGATAACGAGCGCGCGGAGGGCGGTGTCGAGCGTGGCGAG
>DATFQK010000183.1:0-6573 GCA_035264345.1 Gemmatimonadales bacterium
ACCGACGACATCGACCATCTGGGCAACCGGCGGATCCGCTCGGTGGGCGAGCTGATCGCCAACCAGTTCTCGGTTGGACTCTCCCGGATGGCGCGGCTGGTAAAGGAGCGGATGAGCATCAACTCCGACCCGGAGAAGATCTCGCTCGACGATCTGGTCAATGCCCGGACCGTGAGCGCCGTGATTCAGGCGTTCTTCGGCTCGTCTCAGCTGTCCCAGTTCATGGACCAGACCAATCCGCTAGCCGAGCTGACCAACAAGCGCCGGTTGTCGGCGCTGGGTCCGGGCGGCCTCACCCGGGAGCGGGCCGGCTTCGAGGTGCGCGACGTGCACTACTCGCAGTACGGCCGGATGTGCCCGATCGAGACGCCGGAAGGTCCGAACATCGGCCTGATCACCAGTCTCTCGACCTACGCCCGGATCAACGACCTGGGCTTCATCGAGACGCCGTACCGGCTGGTGAAAGGCGGCAAGGTCACCAACGAGATCCGCTGGCTCTCGGCGAGCGACGAGGAGGATTATACGGTCGCCCAGGCCAACGCGGTGCTCAACCAGGACGGCACGTTCGGCGAGCAGCTGGTACTGTGCCGGAAAGGTGACGACTACCCGTTGTTGCCACCGGACCGGATCGACTTCATGGACGTGGCGCCGGAGCAACTGGTGTCCATCGCCGCGGCCCTGATCCCGTTCCTGGAGCACGACGACGCGAACCGCGCGCTCATGGGCTCCAACATGCAGCGGCAGAGCGTGCCGTTGCTCTTCCCCCAGGCGCCGCTGGTCGGCACCGGGCTGGAGGAGAAGGTGGCGCGGGACTCCGGCGCGGTCATCATTGCCCGCCGGGCGGGTACGGTTACCCGGGTAACCGCCGACGAGATCATCGTCGACGCGGGCACCAACGGCAACGGTACGGTGGGTGACACTCCGCTGGCGAGGCTGCATCAGCACGACCGCTACCGGGTGAAGAAGTTCTGGCGCACCAACCAGGACACCGCCATCAACCAGCGGCCCCTGGTTCAGCTGGGCCAGCAGGTCGGCGCGGGCGAGATCATTGCCGATGGGGCGGCCACCGAGGGTGGTGAGCTGGCGCTGGGCAGCAACGTGCTGGTGGCGTTCATGCCTTGGTACGGCCACAACTTCGAAGACGCTATCGTACTGAGCGAGCGGCTGGTCAAGGACGACGTCTATTCGTCGATCCACATTCAGGAGCTCGAGCTGCACGTCCGCGACACGAAGCGGGGCCAGGAAGAGATCACCCGTGAAATCCCCAACGTCTCCGACGAGAGCGTGGTAGACCTGGACGAGCGGGGCATCGTTCGCATCGGGGCCCACGTCAAGCCGGGCGACATCCTGGTCGGCAAGATCACTCCCAAGGGTGAGACCGAGCTGTCGCCCGAAGAGAAGCTGCTCACCGCGATCTTCGGCGAAAAGGCCAAGGACGTGAAGGACAGCTCGCTCAAGGTTCCGCCCGGCATGGCCGGTGTGGTGATCGACGTCAAGATCTTCAGCCGGATCGAGGATCAGGTGGTCGAGAAGGACCGGGGCGAGCGGATCGGTGAGGTCCGCCGGATCGAGAACGACGAGAAGGCACGGATCAGCGCGGTCATGCTGGACGAGCTGACCCACCTGCTCGACGGGCAGGAGGTGGCGCTCATGTTGAAGGCCGGGACCGTGGAGGAGTACCTCCCGGCCGGCACCAGACTCAGCAGGGCCCAGCTGCAGGACCTCGAGCTGGCCGATGTCGACCTCAAGACCCTTCGGGTCACCAATAAGCCCGCCAACGAGCGGATCCGTGCCGCCATCGATATGGCAGCGCGGGAGCGGGCCAAGGTCGAGGAGAAGGCTGAAGATCAGATCGACAAGATCCTCCAGCCGGACGAGCTGCCCCCGGGCGTCATCCAGCTGGTGAAGGTGTATATCGCCGAGAAGCGGAAGATCTCGGTAGGCGACAAGATGGCGGGACGGCACGGGAACAAGGGCATCGTCGCCCGAATCGTTCCCGAGGAAGACATGCCCTTCCTGCCGGATGGCTCTCCGGTGGACATCGTGCTCAACCCCCTCGGTGTTCCCAGCCGAATGAACGTGGGTCAGATCCTGGAGACCCATCTCGGCTGGGCCGCCCGGATCCTGGGCTTCGAGGCCAAGACGCCGGTCTTCCGGGGTGCCGACGAGGCCGAGATCGGCGCGCTGCTCCGTCTCGCCGGGTTCCGCTGGGCGGCGGAAGGACTCCGTCTCCGGAGCCGTCCACCCGAGCTGGCGCCCCAGGCGATCACCCGGATGGTGCAGGATCTCAAGAAGGTGGCGCCCAACGGCGAGCGCACCACGCTGCTGGAAGCGGGCGTGGGTATGCTCGGCTCGAGGAGCGCGTCACAGGAAACCCGGGACCTCTTCCAGGGGCTTCGGGACTTTCTGGTGAATGCGGCCAAGGAGCTGGCGGAGCGGGAAGCGGCTCAGCGCCGCCAGGAGGTGGAGTTCCACCGGTCGCAGACCGAGGGGAACGGCGCCGGGCGAGACGAGAAGGCGTTCGGCAAAGCCCTCCGGGATGCAGAGAAGGCGGCGGGACAGTCTCCCGCCGAGGTGCTGGAGTCGGCTGGAATGCCGGCCCTGGCCGGGCTGCTCGGTCCCAAGGCGGAGGCCGACGTGGATGGGGCCGCCGACGAGCTGCTTCGCGCGGCCGGCTTGACGCCGGCGGGCAAGGCGCAGCTGCGGGACGGCCGGACAGGCCATCAGTTCGAGGGCGAGGTCACGGTGGGCTCGATTTACATGCTCAAGCTGAGCCATCTGGTGGACGACAAGATCCACGCCCGGTCGATCGGTCCGTACTCGCTCGTCACTCAGCAGCCGCTCGCCGGCAAGGCGCAGTTCGGCGGTCAGCGGTTCGGTGAAATGGAAGTGTGGGCGCTGGAAGCGTACGGGGCGGCCCACGTGCTGCAGGAGATGCTTACGGTGAAGTCGGACGACGTGAACGGCCGGAGCAAGGTCTACGAAGCGATCGTGAAGGGGCAGAACCTGCCGGAGCCCGGCATCCCCGAATCGTTCAACGTATTGGTGAAGGAACTGCAGGCGCTCGGTCTCAAGGTGACCCTCGGGACCACTGAAGCGGGAGATGAATAGATCATGATTGACTTTCGTAGCGGTCGCGAGCCCAAGAGCTCGAGCTTCGACTACATCAGCATTCGTATCGCGGCACCGGAGGAAATCCGGGGTCCCCGCGATCCCAAGGAGCGCGAGCGCCTGGAGCTCCAGGGGCAGCGCACCTGGTGGTCCTGGGGTGAGGTCACCAAGCCGGAGACGATCAACTATCGATCGTTCAAGCCGGAGAAGGACGGCCTCTTCTGCGAGCGGATCTTCGGCCCGGTCAAGGACTGGGAGTGCCACTGCGGGAAGTACAAGCGGATCCGCTATCGCGGCGTGATCTGCGACCGGTGCGGCGTCGAGGTGACGCTGAGCAAGGTCCGCCGGGAGCGCATGGGTCACATCGAGCTCAGCGTGCCGGTGGCGCACATCTGGTTCTTCAAGACTCTCCCCAGCCCCATGGGGAACCTGATCAACATCACGCTGCGCGATCTGGAGCGGGTGATCTATTACTCCAGCTACATCGTGATCGAGCCGGGCAAGCAGGAGGTGGAGGAGAATCAGCTGCTCGATGAAGACGAGTACCTGACCCTCCGGTCCAAGGCCCGGGAGGAAGGGGACAACGGGTTCCGGGCCGACATCGGCGCGCCCGCCGTGCGCGAGCTGCTGGGCCGGCTCGACATCCGCCGGCTAGCAGACGAGCTGCGCTCGGGAGTGGCCAACGAGACCAGCCAGCACCGCAAGAAGCAGATGCTCAAGCGGCTGAAGATCGTGGACGCCTTTCTCTCTTCAGGAGAATCCGGCGATCTGGCCAACGATCCCGCGTGGATGATCCTGGACGTGATCCCAGTGATTCCGCCCGACCTGCGGCCGCTGGTGCCGCTGGACGGGGGACGCTTTGCCACGTCCGACCTCAATGACCTGTATCGCCGGGTGATCAACCGGAACAACCGGCTCACCAAGCTGATCCAGCACAAGGCGCCGGAGGTCATCCTCCGCAACGAAAAGCGGATGCTCCAGGAGGCGGTGGACGCCTTGTTCGACAACGGCCGCCGCTCGAAGGCAATCCGCGGCCGGGGCAAGCGTCCACTCAAGAGCCTCTCGGACATGCTCAAGGGCAAGCAGGGCCGCTTCCGGCAGAACCTGCTGGGCAAGCGGGTGGACTATTCCGGCCGCTCGGTCATCGTGGTAGGACCGGAGCTGCGTTTGCACCAGTGCGGCCTGCCCAAGGCAATGGCGGTCGAGCTGTTCAAGCCGTTCATCATCCATAAGCTGGTGGAGAAGGGTATCGCCGAGACGGTCAAGCGGGCCAAGAAGATCGTGGAACGGGAAAGCCCCGAAGTGTACGAGATCCTGGAGGAGATCATTCAGGATCACCCGGTGCTGCTCAACCGGGCGCCCACGCTCCATCGTTTGGGCATTCAGGCCTTCGAGCCGGTGCTGGTCGAGGGCAAGGCCATCCGGATTCACCCGCTGGTCTGCGCCGCGTTCAACGCCGACTTCGACCGTGACCAGATGGCGGTGCACGTGCCGCTGTCGTTCGAGGCACAGCTGGAAGCGCGTCTGCTCATGATCTCGTCCAACAACGTGCTCAAGCCGTCGGACGGACGTCCAGTGGCCGAGCCGTCGCAGGACATGGTGCTGGGCAGCTACTTCCTGACCAAGCTGCCGGCCGGCTTCGAGGAGGAACTGCGTAAGGCCGGTGCGGGCAAGAGCGAAGAGGCAAGGGCGCGGCTCTGGAGCGGCTGCAAGCACTTCGGCAGCCTGGCCGAGCTGGAGATGGCGCTGCTCAATGGGAGCGTCAGCTACCACACCGCCATCTGCTTCTGGTACATCCCTCCCCGCGAGTCGGCGGAGGCAACGCCGCGGTGGCTCCGGACCACGGTGGGCCGGGTGCTGTTCAACAGCATCCTGCCGCGGACGGTCGTGGCCGAGCTGGGCTTCCGGGACGAGCTGATGAAGAAGAAGAATCTCTCGGAGCTGGTGCTCCAGAGTTACCGCCGCGCGGGACTGGCTGATACGGTCACCTTCCTCGACCGGCTCAAGGACTTCGGGTTCCGCTTTGCCACCATGGGCGGCGTCTCGATCGGTATCGAGGACTTGGAGATTCCGTTGGAGAAGGCGGATCTGCTGACCGAAGCCGATGCCCGGGTCAAGCGGTTCCAGCGGGCCTACAACACCGGTCAGATCACCTTCGGTGAGCGGTACAACAAGGTGATCGACGCCTGGACCCACGCCAACAACGACGTGGCCGAGGCCATGATCAACTCGATGCGGGTGAGCCGCGGCGGGTTCAACCCGGTGTTCATGATGTTCGACTCCGGTTCACGCGGCAGCCGGGACCAGATCCGGCAGCTGGCGGGCATGCGCGGCCTGATGGCCAAGCCGCAGAAGAAGCTCACCGGCGGCATCGGCGAGATCATCGAGAGCCCGATCAAGTCGAACTTCCGCGAGGGGCTCACCGTGCTGGAGTACTTCATCTCGACCCACGGTGCCCGAAAGGGTCTGGCGGATACGGCGCTCAAGACGGCCGACGCCGGCTACCTGACCCGGCGTCTGGTTGACGTTGCCCAGGACGTGACCGTCACCGAAGAGGACTGCGGAACGATTCTGGGTCTGGAGATCGCAGCACTCAAGGAGGGCGAGGACATCATCGAGCCGCTCCGCGAGCGCATTCTCGGCAGCGTGGCCAGTGAGGATGTGTTCGATCCGCACGAGCTGGACGAGGACGGCGATCCCAAGCTGCTGGTCGAGGCCGGGAAGCTGATCGACGAGGACATCTCCAACGCGATCGACGATGCCGGAATCGAGAAGGTCCGGATTCGCTCGGTCCTCACCTGTGAGGCCCGGCGCGGCATCTGCCGGATGTGCTATGGCCGGAACCTGGCCACCATGGACATGGTGGACATGGGCGAGGCGGTCGGCATTCTGGCCGCGCAGTCCATTGGCGAACCGGGCACGCAGCTCACGCTGCGGACCTTCCACATCGGTGGTACTTCCAGCCGCATCGCGGAAGAGGCGGAGCGCCGGGCCCGTTCGGACGGCAAGGTGAAGTACACCGAGGGGCTGGAGTGGGCCGACGTACCGGTCGAGTACGAGGACGGGACCAAAGGCTCGATCCGGGTGGTGCTCACCCGGGAAGACGAGTCGGCCTCGGACGAGAGCAAGGAAGGGATTCTGGTGGTCGATCCCAAGGACCCGAAGCGGGTACTCAACCGCTATCCGGTTCCCGAGGGAGCGCTGCTCGCGGTGAGGGAAGGCGAGATGGTGTCCAAGGGCGACAACGAGCGTCGCGCCACCATCCTCTATACCTGGGATCCCTACAACGATCCCAGCATCATCAAGGCCGACGGCGAGCTGCGGTGGAAGGACCTGGTTCCCGGCGTCACGCTCCGCGAGGAGCTGGACGAAGGCACCGGTCTCCGGAGCCTGGTGGTCATGGCCGATCCAGACCGGGAGCTCCACCCGAGCGTGCTGGTCTATATGCCGAACCGGAAGGAT
>DATFQK010000184.1:0-4959 GCA_035264345.1 Gemmatimonadales bacterium
CGCGGACAGGAGATCAGCCATGAACCGAGGAGCTGCCTCGCGCTGCCTGCTCCCTGCTGTGGCGGTGTTGGTGGTTGGCTGTGGCACCGGCAAGGGTGCCGCGGAGGATACCACCGCAGCGGCCGACTCGATCGGTAATGCGGTCACCTTCTCAGCCGCTCAGGTGAAGCACGGGAAAGTTCGCTGGGCTCCGGCCGAAGTGCGGGAGATGGCCAGCATTTTGGAGCTGCCGGGACAGGTCGTGCCCAATGAGGATCGCACTGCCCGCATCGGCGCCCCGGCGCAGGGACGGGTCGTCAAGGTTCACGTCGCACCGGGCGACCGGGTCACCCGGGGGCAGCCGCTGGTAACGCTGCAGAGTCAGGAAGCAAGCGCCGCCCGGGCCGACCAAGACAAGGCGATCGCGGAGCTCAACTCGCGGCGGGCTCAGGCGACCTACGCTCGCGCCGCCAAGGAACGCGCCTCCCGGCTGCTGGCGATTAAAGCCATTCCACGGCAGGAAGTGGAGCGAGCCGAGGCGGACGACGAGCTCGCTCAGGGTCAGCTGGCGCAGGCCGAGGCCGAGGTCGCGCGGGCTCGGGCCGCGATGGCTCATCTCGGAGTCAGCTCCGCCTCCGGAACCATGATCCTTCATTCCCCGACCAGTGGCATCGTGCTCAGCCGGGACGTGGCGCCCGGGGCCGTGGTCGAAGCCGGTACCCCCCTGGCCTCAGTGACCGACCCCGGCACCCTCTGGTTAGAGGTGGCCGCGCCCGATCGGGCAGCGGGAGCCATTCGCACCGGGTCGTCGGTCCGCTTTCTCGTGCCTGCCTTTCCGGCCGACACCTTTCAGGCCCGAGTGAACAGCGTCGCCGGCGCCCTGGATCCGGAAACCCGCACGCTTGCGGTGCGAGCGGTGGTTTCGAATCGCTCCGGCAAACTGCGTCCCGCAATGTTCGCCACGGTGTGGCTCAAGGGCGGTAACCCCGAGGAGACGATCGTCCTGCCGGAGGATGCCGTGCAGCTGCTGGACGGAAAGCCCGTTGTCTTCGTGGCCAAGCCCGATGGCAAGGGTGGGGCACGATTCGAGCGGCGCGACGTGCAGGTGGGCGGTACGGCTGGGGGGGAGACGCAGATCCTCGGGGGCCTGGACCGGGCGGACACCGTGGTGGTGCAGGGGGCGTTCGCCGTCAAGTCAGAGTTCGCCCGGTCCGCCCTGGAGGAGGGCTGACCGTGATCAACCGCGTACTCGCCGGTGCACTCCGGTTCCGGGCAGCCGTGATCGGCTGCACGCTCGTGTTGGTCGTGAGCGGTACCTGGGCTGTTTCGCGCATCAACGTCGATGCCTTTCCCGACCTCACCCCCAACCAGGTCCAGGTCATCACTGTCACGCCCGGGCTGTCGCCGGCTGAAGTAGAGAATCTGGTGAGCTATCCGCTGGAGACGGCGATGATGGGTCTGCCGCGAACCCGGGGAGTCCGCTCGATCTCCAAAGCGGGGATCTCGGTCGTCACCGTTTCGTATGACGACGACGTGGATATGTACTTCGCCCGCGCCCAGGTCACCCAGCGGATGCAGGATGCCGCCGGAAGCCTTCCGGCCGGATTTCAGCCGTCACTGGGACCGCCGGCCACCCCGATGGGCGAAGTGTTTCAGTATCTGGTGGAATCGAAGACACTCTCTCTGATGGACATCAGAACGATCCACGAGTACACCATCAAGCCCCTGCTCCGCACGGTGCCCGGCGTCGCGGAGGTGAACTCGTGGGGTGGCATGGTGCAACAGTTCCAGGTGCTCACCGAGCCGAGCAAGCTGGCCGGCTACGGGCTTACCCTCGACGACCTGCAATCGGCGCTGCAGGCGAACAACGGAAACTTCGGGGCTGGTTACATCGAGGACCGCGGTGAACGCTTCACCGTGCGCGGTCTGGGGCGACTGGCCGATACCACCGAGATCGGAGACGTCGTCGTAGCCACCCGGTCGGGGGGAACCCCGGTCCACGTGCACGATGTCGCCCGGGTGACCGTCGGTCCAATGCCGCGCGAAGGCGCGGTATCGCGGGACGGCCAGGGCGAGACGCTCTCCGGAATGATCGTGATGCTCAAGGGTGCGAACGGCAAGGACGTGGTGACCCGGGTCAAGGCCCGGTTGAAGGAGATCGAGCCACTCCTGCCGACGGGTGTCAGCATCCGTCCGTTCTACAATCAGGGGGAGGTGGTCGACCGGACCACCGCGACGGTGGCCCGCAACCTCATCGAGGGAGCGCTCCTCGTCGTCCTGGTCCTGTTTCTCTTCCTCCGCAACCTGCGGGCGTCGCTCATCACCGCATCGGTCATTCCGCTGGCGACCTTGTTCGGATTCGTGCTGATGAAGTACTTCGGCGTATCGGCCAATCTCATGAGCCTCGGTGCCCTGGATTTTGGTCTCATCGTGGACGCGTCGGTGGTGATGGTTGAGAACTTCGTGCGCCGCCTGGGCCACGCCGGCCAACTGAACGAGCCGGAGCGTCACACGCTCATTCGGAAGGCGGCCTTCGAGGTCGGCCGGCCCATCGTCTTCGGCGTCTGCATCATCATCGCGGTGTACATCCCGATCTTCACGCTGGAGGGGCTGGAAGGCCGGATGTTCAAGCCGATGGCGTTCACGGTCTGTGTCGCCGTGCTCGGCTCACTGCTGCTGGCGCTCACCTACGTGCCAATGATGGCCTCTTTCCTCCTTCGCCACGTCGAGGAACGACCGGCGCGCTGGTTCGACAACCTCCGGGTACGTTACCGGAGAGTACTGGGCTGGGCGCTGGCGAATCGACGGATGGTGGTCGGCACTGCCGGAGTTACCCTGGCAGTCGCGCTCGCCTCGGTCCCTTTCCTCGGCACCGAGTTCATGCCCAAGCTGGACGAGGGCTCCATGCTGATCGAGACCCGGCGCATCCCGAGCACCTCGCTGCCGCAGGGGATGTCGATCGCGCGTGAGGTCGAGCGCACCCTGCTCCAATTTCCCGAGGTGCGGAGTATCGTGACCAAAATGGGACGCCCGGAGCTGGCCACCGAGACCATGGGCCTGTACGCCGGGGACGTGTACGTCATGTTCAAGCCCAAGCGGGAGTGGAAGGCGCGATCCGCCGAGGCGCTCATCGTGGGGATGGACTCAGCGCTGTCTCAGATTCCGGGCATCGACTACAACTTCACCGCCCCGATGGCTATGCGGCTGGATGAGGCGATCTCCGGCGTCCGTACCGAGCTGGGGGTGAAGGTCTTCGGGGACAGCCTGCCGATTCTGCAGCAGAAAGCCGCCGAGATTCGGAACGTCATCGCCGGCGTTCCCGGTGCGGCCGACGTCTCCGTGGACGTGAGTGCCGGGGCCATGCAGGTCGAGTTGGCCCTGGATCGCGCAGCGCTGGCCCGCCAGGGGCTGAACGTCGCCGATGTCCGGAGCGCGGTCGAGGCCGGTGTCGGGGGAGTCCAGGCCACGGAGATCATCGACGGACGCAAGCGGTTTCCCGTGGTGGTGCGGCTGGAGGAATCCTACCGGGGCAGCCCCGAGGCTATTGGCCGACTGCTGCTGAATACGCCTTCGGGCGGCAGAGTGATGCTGTCCCAGGTGGCCCGGGTGCGCACGGTCGAAGGCCCCGAGGTAATCAACCACGAGAACGGCGAGCGCATGGTGATCGTTCAGAGCAACGTGCGCGGTCGCGACCTTGGCGGGTTCGCCGCGGAGGTACGCAAGGCGGTGGCGCAGCGAGTATCGCTTCCCGAGGGCTACTTCATCACCTACGGTGGCCAGTTCGAGAATCAGGAGCGGGCGATGCGCCGGCTGGCCATCATCGTCCCTCTTGTGCTGCTCCTGATCATCGGACTGCTCTATGCCAGCTTCGGCAACGGCAGGCAGGCTCTACTGGTGATGCTCAACGTTCCGTTTGCGCTGGTTGGCGGCATCGCTGCGCTCTGGCTCCGGCAGCTTCACCTGAATCTGAGCGCCTCGGTGGGCTTCATCGCCCTGTTCGGCGTGGCGGTGCTCAACGGCGTGGTACTCGTCGCCTACATCAACCAGCTGCGCGATCGGGGGATTCCCCTCGACCAAGCGGTGCGGGAGGGTTCGGAGGACCGGCTCCGGTCCAATCTCTTGACCGCGCTGGTCGCCGCGTTCGGCTTCATCCCGATGGCCATATCTACCAGTCCAGGCTCGGAGGTGCAGCGGCCGCTGGCGACGGTGGTCATCGGCGGACTGCTCACGTCGACTTTCCTGACACTCGTCGTCTTGCCGGTGCTGTACGAATGGTTGGAGGAGCGGTGGCCGGGCTGGGCCGACTCGTTCCATCGCCGGCGGAAGAGTCGGAGGCGGCATCGGACCGCAGCCCTACCCCTGGAGCCGGTCGGCTAAGTTCGATCCCGGTTTGAGTACATGCCTGCAGCTCAAGGTGAGGCTCAGTTGGCTTCGGAGTGCGTGCTGGTGTTGGTGACGGGCGAGAGCACGCGAAGCACCGGCCGGCCGGCCACGTTGGCCAGGGGCAGATAGACCCGGTGGGAGACTGGATCGACCGACACCGAGTGCGCGGCCGGGGCCCGGTACTCGCCCAGGCGGTGGAGCGCCGCTCCCTGCTGCTCGAACACGGTGACCACTCCGGATTCAGCCGCGACGTAAAGCCGGGCGAGTCCGGGATCGAAGGCGAGCACGTCGGGGTCATCACCCACCGTGTGACTCGCGGTAACCCGCATGGTGGTGAGATCAACAATCAGAAGTCGCGCGTTCCCCTCGCAGGAGACGAATGCGAGCCGATGGGGCGCGTCGATGTAGAAACCATGCGGATGATCCGCCCCAGGAAGATCGTAGCGCCCGATAATGCGTTCGGTGGCCGGATCGATGGCCACGAGCTGATTCTTGGTCTGTACCGCCACCCAGATGCGCTTCGCCACGGAATCGTACTGGGTGTTCCCCGCCTCGCCGCCCAGAGAGATAACGCTGCGGGTGCTGTCGCCGCGGACA
>DATFQK010000185.1:0-2290 GCA_035264345.1 Gemmatimonadales bacterium
TTTGGGTGACCGGCCCGGCAGCTCCGCGATCATCCGGAGCAGCAGGCCATCGCGGATCCCGCGCTCGTTTACCATGATCTGCTGGGTGCCGAGGCCTCGGACCAGCCGGGAGATCACCGCGGCACCAGCCACGATGATGTCGGCCCGGTCGGGGCTGAGCCCCGGGATCTGCCGGCGGGCCTCCAGCGGGGTGTCCCGCAGATGGCGCAGCAAGTGAACGATGTCCGAGGGCGTGAGCACGTACCCCTGGACTGAGCCGTGGCGGCCTTCGCGCTGGAACTTGGACATGTGCGCCAGCGCGGTGAAGGTGCCGCCGCTGCCGATCATGATCTCGGCCCGGTGATGCGGTTGGCGGAGCACCGACCGAATACCGCGATCGATCTCCTCCTTCATCTCCTTCCAGTGCTTCGGCTTGAGCGGGTCGGATCGGAGCAGCCGGTCGGTGACCCGGACCGCGCCTAAGGGCAGGGAATACACGTGATCGATGGCGGTGCCGGCGGAGAGGATCACCTCGACGCTGCCGCCGCCGATATCCACCACGGCGGTGGAGCGGCCCTGGAAATCGAAGTGCCGCGCGGCGGTGTGGAAGGCGAGCTGGGCCTCCTCCTCGCCCGAAATGACGTCGATTCGGACCTTGTGCTGGCGGGAGACCTCGCGGATGAACTGGCGCCCGTTGGCGGCCTCGCGCACCGCACTCGTCGCGATAGCCCGGAGCTGGCGGATTTTGAAGCCGTCGGCGATCGCCTTCATTTTGCCGATCGCGGCGAGGGCGCGCTGGATGGCCTCATCGGTGAGCCGCCCGGTCCGGTCCAGCTTCTCCCCCAGACGGACCATCTCCCGCTCTTCGTCCAGAACGCGATAGGTATCGTCGTCCTGAACTTCGGCGACGGTCAGTCGGATCGTGTTGGTGCCAACGTCGATCGCGGCGAGGCGAGGCGGTGCGGGGGTGTCAGGAGCGGTCATGGGCTGGATTGTAGATTCCAACGACTTCGGCCTTCGCGCCAGTCCCCTGCGTCACGACTGGGTAACGATCACCCCTGTCCAAGGTCTAGGTAACTGGGGTTGACCGAGTTACAGGAGCACTTCGTTACGTCTTTCGGACTCATCTAACGCCCGCCCTTTCGCCCCATCTTCTCTCCTTTAGCCACTGGTAGCGCGGCGCATCTCTGCCACTCAGTGAGCCCTGGAGCCTATAGCCTGCCCGTTGCGTCGATACACAGTCGTTACTTCCACCAGTACCATCGTCTAATAGTCGTTCAGTCATTCCTGCCGACATTGGATCAACCAATTGAAAGCACAACCAGAGGCAAGTACGCGCTGCATGACGTCACGTCCGCTGATGACCACCGGTTGGCGGAGATACTGTGACAGTGGATTCCACATTCGATACGGGGGTGGTATGAGGAACAAGAGCGTGCTGACGATTGTCATGCTGGGGGCAGTGTTCGCCTGCGCCAAGCGGTCCGAGTCGCCCGAGGCGGCCAAATACGGCGTGAAAGTGCCCAACGGGCTCGCCTTCTCCGAGTTCAAGGGATACGAGGACTGGCACCTGATCTCCATCAGCCAGGACGGACCAGCGATGGCTGCCATCCTGGGCAATCCGGTGATGATCAAGGCCTACGAAGCCGGTATTCCCGGCAACGGCAAGCCGTTCCCGGATGGGTCCAAGATGACGAAGATCCACTGGATCCCGACCAAGATGGCGAGCTTCCCCGCTGCGACCGTGCCCGGCAGGCAACACGACGTCGACTTCATGGTGAAGGACAGCAAGAGGTTCCCGGATAGTGGCGGATGGGGATGGGGCGCGTTCGAGTATGACTCCGCCTCCGGAAAGTTCACGCCGGCCACCACGGCCGCCAACCCACCCCAGGGGAACGACGCCAAGTGCGGGTTCGCCTGCCACACGATTGTGAAAAACAGCGACTATGTCTTTACGGATTACGCGCACAGATGAGGCTCTTATGAGCTTGCATTAGACTGGTCGGCCGGAAACCAGCAGGTAATGGTGGTGCCGACACCCAGCTCGCTCTCTGCCGACACCCGTCCGCCGTGGGCCTCGACCAGATGCTTCACGATGGCGAGACCCAGCCCGGTACCTCCCTGCTCCCGGGAGCGAGCCGGGTCCGAGCGATAGAACCGCTCGAAGATGCGAGGAAGGTGGTCCGGAATGATGCCCGAACCGGTGTCGGCGACGCTCAGGGCAATGCCTGAATTGACTGCGGCGCTCCGGCAGGTGATCCGGCCACCGGCCGGGGTATAGCGGCATGAGTTCTCCAGCAGATTGGTCAGG
>DATFQK010000186.1:0-6515 GCA_035264345.1 Gemmatimonadales bacterium
GGATCGGTGAAGGTGGAGGCGCGGTTCGAGGTATAGCCCGAGCGGCTGCCGGGCTGGCGGGAAGCAAGGGCGAGCAGCTCCCCATTATTCGGGTCTAAGAAGACGACATCGCCACCTTCTGCGTCCATTCTGGACAGCGCATCGTCCAGGCCCCGCTCCGCGATCTCCTGCAGCTCCGCATCAATTGTGAGAACGACGTCGTTGCCCGCCACGGGCTCGCGGATCATTCGAGCTGGGGAGTCGTAGCGGCGGCCCGCCCGATCCTTGAGGAGCACCGCCTCTCCGGGGGCGCCGGTAAGGATCGAGTCCAGCGAGAGCTCGAGTCCCGCGGCGCCACTCTCCCGCTCCGCTGAAAGTCCGCCAATGATGGGCCGGGCCAGGAGTCGAGATGGATAAAATCGCTGATAATCCTGGCTCAGATGGACGCCGCTGACCCGGCGTAGAGGCTGCACCTGGGAGGCGCTGAAGGGCCCGTGGTAATAAAGCCATCGCTTGCCGGAGCGAAGATCGCGGGAGAGCACTGGCCAGGGAATGCCGAGCTTGCGGCTGACAAGGCGTCCGGTGGTAGGGACGTCCGTCAGCTCGTTGGGGGCAATGCCGACGTGATAGAACTCCTGGCTGATGGCGAGGGGCACGCCGTTTCGGTCGAACAGCCCTCCGCGCCGGGCGGGAAGCACGGCCCGTTCGGTCCGCTGCCGGCGGGCCTGGTCTGCCCACCGTTCTCCCTGGAAGAGTTGGAGCTGCGCAGCGCGGGCGAGAATGGCTGCGATGACCAGAGCAAAGCCAAGCTGAACCGCCGCGATCCGAACCAGCGGCTTGGCCATCAGCGACTCACTCCAACCGCAGGTGAGGGAACCGCAAAGAGCACAAACTCCGAGTCGGCCGGCTCGTGGAGCCCCAGGCCCCGGCGAGCTGCGGGCACCAGCACCTCCCGGCTCGAAGCCACCCGGATGCGGCGCTCCAACTCCGCTCGCCGTGCCTCAAGGCTGCCGCGGATCTCGCGCAGCTCACGGAGCCTTCGAGCCGTCCTGAACGCGGCAGTCTGACGGCCGACCACGATCAAGGCTCCGCCCAGAAAGACCAGCAGCCACAGCAACACCCAGTGACGCCCCCTAAGCCGAAGCATTGACGACGAAGGTTCGGAGTTTGGCGCTCCTTGCTCGCGGGTTGGCCTCGAGCTCCTCGCTGCCGGGGATCACCGGCTTGCGTGGCTCAACCCGGCCCAGCGGCCTAGCACCGCAGATACAGACCGGAAGACCGGGCGGACAAACGCAACCCGCACTCCAGCTCCGGAAGGCGTGCTTAACCAGCCGATCTTCGCCTGAGTGATACGTAATGATCGACAGCCTTCCCTCCGGCTTGAGTGCATCGCGAAAGACCGGAAGAGCCTCTTCCAACTCCTCCAGTTCTCGATTCACCGCAATCCGCACTGCCTGGAAGATCCGGGCAAAGTCTCCCGGTCCACTCTGAGGACCTAGAACCGCGCGGACGGCATTGACCAGATCGTCGCTCGTGCTGAAGCGCTGCCGTTGCCGGCGCCGCGCGATCTCGGCCGCCAGACGCCGCGCTCGCCGTTCGTCTCCGTAATCCCGGAAAATCTGTTCGAGGGTAGCAGCGTCGGCTTCGTTCAGCAGCCGGGCCGCCGTATCATCACCGGAGCCCATCCGCATGTCGAGCGGCGCACCAGGACGGAAGGTAAAACCGCGGCCCTCCTCGTCCAGTTGGCGGGAAGAAACCCCCAGATCGAGGAGGATGAACTCCGGTCCAAAGCGGGTCACCGCCTCGAGCGCCTCCGGAGCGCCGTACGAGGCCTGGAGATACTGGATGCCGGCCTCGCCCAGGCGGCTGCGACTGATAGCGATGGCCTCGGGGTCCCGGTCGATTCCGAGGACCTGCGCGCCGATGCTGAGCAGAGCCGCTGCGTGGCCTCCGTCGCCCAACGTCGCATCGACCACCCGGCGTGCTCCCCGAGCAGTTTCGAGCACCGGTGTCAGCAGCACCGGCACATGGTACCTCGGTGCGGGTTCGAACATGGGCGAGCTCTGAAGGGCTGAAACACAACACCCCGTCCGGAGGGACGGGGTGAGGTGGTTTCGAGGAGCGAGCGGGGCTGACGGGGCTCGAACCCGCGACCTCCGCAGTGACAGTGCGGCACTCTAACCAAGCTGAGCTACAGCCCCCGTTAGGGAGCGGGAATATAGGCGGTAACAGAGGGAGGGTCTAGGGTAGACCCTCACCGTTTAAGCCTTTTTCTTCTCCCCCTTACAATAGGCCTTCAGCATGGAATTGATTCTCGGCGTGTACTTCTTGATGATGCCGAGATTCTTGTCC
Source organism: Gemmatimonadales bacterium (assembly GCA_035264345.1). Classification (GTDB taxonomy): domain Bacteria; phylum Gemmatimonadota; class Gemmatimonadetes; order Gemmatimonadales; family GWC2-71-9; genus CAVVWJ01. The sequence continues at coordinate 2,332 of DATFQK010000186.1, forward strand.
ACGGCCTGAGGGTTCACCGAGCGACCAGCCGTCAAAGCGGAGTCAGCACCGGCCAGCAGCGCCTGCTCCTGCTTGGCGCCATCGCACGATTTCTGCTTTTCGGTGACGGGATCGATCTGCGGTACCTGGAACAGGAGAGCGAGGCCAAGCAGGTAATTGGCGGCCGGGTAGACCTTTCCTGATGGATTCGCGGACTGGGCCGACAGGCGAAGCAGCTGCTCCGCTCCCTGCAGATCCTGGGGCTGCTGCAGCAGCGGTGCAGCGCCGGTGTACAGCAGAGCGGCCGCCTGTTCCTTCCGCTGCGGATCCCCATGCTTGATGGCGAATTCGAGGAACGGCACCGCTTCCTTGGGCCGCGGGGTGAATCCGGAAGAATCGCCTCCCGCAGCGCTGCCCGAAGTTGAGTCCTTAGCCGCGCCAGCCGGAGCGGAATCCGGCCGTACCGATGCGGTGGACCCTGCGGCGGAATCCTTCGGGGCCGCCCGACCGGCGGAATCCGGCCGCTGGGCACTGGCCTGGTCCGGAGGCATGATCAGCGCTTGAGCAGCAGCGAGGGCGGCAATTACCCCGGTTTCCGTCGTGTCCTTGGCAATGATGCGATTGGTGACGGACACGACGCTGTCCGTCTGGCCGTTCAGCATGTACCCCTTGTTCAGGTATCCCAACAACGTCGGGTTGTTGGGGTACTTCCGGACACCGATCTGCGTCCACTTGAGCAACCGCACCTTGTCCGGATTCTCACCCTCGCCAGCCGCAGCCGAGATCTTGGTAAAGAAGAGAGTGTCGGCCTTGGTGGAGTCGGTGGCGTACATCGTCTCCAGCGCATCCACCGCACACTTGAAGTCGCCGAGGAACAGGCAAGCGTTGCTCTTGAGGTCGTACAGATCCGCATTGTACGGATCCAGAGCCAGGCCTGAATCGGCTATGGCTTTGGCCGTCTCGGGATGCCCCGACTGCAGGAAGTACTTGAAAATCTCCTCACGAAGCTTCTGGTTCGACGGTGCCACCCGGAGCATCTGTCCGAATGCCACCAGGGTATTGGCGGTATCATTGGCCTGCTGGTACTGACCGGCCAAGGCCGTCCAGACATGGAGGCTGAGCGGATCTCCCTTGGTGGAGGCTTGCAGGTGTTTGACGACTTCAGCCCGAGGAGCCTTCTTGTCCACGGCAATCTGGGCCAGGCAGAACTCCGCCAACCCATGGTTGGGAAGCGCCTTGACCGCCTTTTCGGCCGCTTCCTTCGCCTTGTCTGGCTTGGTGGTTCGCTGGTCCACGCAGGCCTTGGCGTCGGGGAGCGACTTCACCGCCGGCTCCAGAGCTTTGGCGATCTGCTTCCCAAAGTCCACCGGCGACTGGCCTTGGCCCTGGGTCAACGTGACCACATTTCCCGCGTCGTCGTTCACCCCGATCAGCCGGGCAGTCACAATTGGCCTGCCATTGTTGGCCTTGGCCAGGGTCCCGGTCACGATCACCCGGGCCTGAATGTTCTTGGCCAGAGTAGTGGCCAGCGGCGGACTCAGGATGGCATCGATCGGATAGCCGTACTGCTTCAGCGCGTCGTTCATCTGAGACTGCTCGATCACGTTGAAGTTCCGGCCCACGATGTCTTTCATCTCCTGACGCATCGCGGTTCCTATTTGCACCGCAGCCCCCGAGTCCCGCGAGGCGTAAGCAAACGGGTTCGCGACCATCAGGCGCGGAGCATTCGTCACCGCTTGCGTGGTGCGAGCACCGCGAGGAATGCCTTGCGCAGCGAGAGGGGCGGACAGCGCAGCCGCAACCGCAGCAAATCCAACGAAACGCGACAGGTACATTCTGGATCTCCCCAACGAGACGGCCCTCTCGGACCAGCACAGTCCCGCCTGATGCGGGAAGGAGTGGGCGAAGAGGGATTCGAACCCCCGACATCCTGCGTGTAAGGCAGGCGCTCTGAACCAGCTGAGCTATTCGCCCTGATCGAGCGTCACGGCTGCTAAGGTTTTAGCGGTATTGCAGAGACCGTGCCGTGACGAGCAACACTCCGGGCTACAACGCGATGCCAATCGGAAACAGCACGCAATAACCGAAGACCAGGATCACCGCTGCCGCACTGGGGTGTCCCGCTCGAAGTGTCAGATATCCGACTACCAGAACCAGAACCGCCAGCGCCAGGATGATGAGGTTTCGTGGGGCCAGCACGAAATGCCTGGGCGGGGCCTGCCCCGGACGGGTGGAAGGGCGAGGATTCGACATATTAGAGGAAGAGGCTACTACGGTTCCTGAGTTCGGTCAAGTTCAGACGTGGCTGCGTCTTCCGGTGGAATCTCCCATCCTTCATCGAGCGCGGCCCGGCGCGGCAGGTCGGCAGCGCGGCGGCGGCGCACGAGGACCCACAGGACCAACGCGAGCACCCCCCAGCCACCCCCGGCCAAGATCCAGTTGGCCAAGCTGTACCGCTGGCGAAGGCTTCGGCGCCATTCGACATCGAATTGAGAGACGGTAAGGCCGGTCGTGCGCTGCACGGCAATCTCGAAGTCCTGGCCCGCCTTCAGCAGGTCCAGCAGTGGGGTGAGCGAACTGGTGGGGTTCCGACGCGCGAGCTCAGTGACGGCCGAGGCGGCCAGAGCGTAGGCCGCATCCGCGGTTGAGGCAGAGCCTCGAAGGGCACCATCCAGACCAGGAAGATCCGGTACCGCCCCCCGGACCACCGCCAGGTTCAACTCGAGGCTCCCCAGGCGCTCCCATTCGCCTGCGGCCCACGCCGCATATCCCTCATCAAACCAGAGCGGTACCCTGACACCTACAGCCTCATGAAGCGCCAGATGGGCCAGCTCGTGCCGCAGGGTTTGGTAGACGTCTCCCAGATCGGCGCGAAGGAGCACGATGCGCTCCCCCGGCAATGCCACCGCTGCACCCCAGCCCGGTGCCCGGCCGTCCGACAGAGAGTCGAGCCGACGGGCATCGGGCACCACAATCAGCCGGAGTGGCCTGGGACTGCGCCGGCCCAGGCCGGGCCACTCGGTTGGCTCGGCGGCCCGGCGAGCCAGATCTACAGCCAGCCTCGACTGCTCAGGCCAGGCCACAGCGGTGACGGGTCCAACCCGAATAGCTGTTGGGGGGTTCTGTGCGGGCGTGCCCGCCAGGCTACTGAGTAGGACTAGGAGAGCGGACTGCGCGGGACTTCACCTCCGGCGGATGCAACCTCCAGCATTTCCTGACACCGTTTAGCCCACGGATTGAACTTGTTGGCCTTGTATCCGTCGGTCCAGACTCGAACGGCTTCTTCCCGCTCTCCACCCAGCCAGAGAGCGCGACCCAGCTCGAAATACGCCTCGATGAGGTTGGGGCCGAGCTTCAGAGTTTTGTGGAGAAAAGTCTGGGCATCTTCGTACATCTCACGCTCCAGGTACACCAGACCGAGATAATAGTGAGCGTACAAGGTGGCCTTGCGGTCATTGTCCAGTCGGATGGCCTTGGACAAATGCTCGATGGCCTCCCCGAAGATCCCTTTCTTGAGACAGATGTATCCGACGTTGATCCGGGCGAGCGCGTTAGCCGGCTCCTTCATCAGGACTTTGGAGAAGTTTCCCAGTGCCTCATCGTAGTCGTCGTTCAGCATCTGCGCCCAGCCCAGGAGCGATGTCGCGTCGACTGCGCCGGGCGACAGGGTCAGAGCTTTTTCCAGCGCCTGAATGGCACCGCCATAGTCACCTAGCGAGATCAGGCTCCAGCCCTTCTCGATATAGGTGGAGGCCCCCAGGTGGTCGGCGTGAACTGCGGGCCGCTCGCCGGTGAACTGCGGAGCCGCACTGGCGTCGGCCCCGTTGGCTGTTTGCTTGTAGCGCTCGACCAGTCCGCGAATGCCTTCCTTGATCTGCCCCAGGTCCGTCAGGGCACCGTCCACGCGCTTGAACAGGGAAATGATGTCCTTCTTCAGCGCATCCCGCTCACCGCCCGGTGCATCCAGGCGGGCGGCCATCTCCGTCAGCTCCACCTTAAAGGCGGTGAGCCATGCTTCGGGCATCTACGCTGCCCCGAGCTCGCTCAAGGCCAATCGCTCACTGGAAGAGAGCAGCTTGCGGGCGTTCAGCAGGATGATGGTGCGCTCGGGGCGCGCGATAATGCCGGCGATGTATACCGCGGCGAGACCGCTCACCACCGGGCCGGGCGGAGCAATGGCAGTACTGTCTACCCGCAGCACTTCG
>DATFQK010000187.1:0-2590 GCA_035264345.1 Gemmatimonadales bacterium
AAAAGCTACCCCCGCCGGAAACCCTCTAGGACTCAAACTGTACCACTACGAGGCTCCTGCGGCGCCCGGGGAGCTTTGAAGACGGCCCCAGTACGCTGCCTCAGAGAGCCACAGGGACGACCGACGCTGCAGTGTCCCACCGCGGCGCGATGTTCGTGCCCCGACCGCCCACGTAACCCAACCAGATGTTGAGCATGCCGAGCGGCTCCAGGTAGCGAGCGTTGGCAAGCGGGCCGCCATCCACCGGCTCGAACCCGGTGCTCTCGGCCAGCCGGCGCACTGTATCCTTCGCCCCCGCGTCGTCGCCCGCGTAGAAGACCTGCACTTTCGAGTCGCCGCCAGGCTCTGACCCAAGTACCGCCGAGAAGACGGTGTTGAACGCCTTCACGACTTTCACTCCTGGTACCGCGCGCTGGATCTCCTCGGCGGCCGAGGTGGTGTGGCCAACCACGAGCCCCGACATGTCCTGGGTGAGCGGATTGCTGATATCGATCACCGTTTTCCCGGCGGTGTGGCGCACCGCACGCAGCGCATCTACCGACGCGCCATACGGCGTCGCTAGAATGAGGAGGTCGGTGCCCTCGGCGAGCTCCTCCCGCAAGACGGCCCGCACCCTGTGCCCCACCTGGTTCGCGACCTTCCGTGCTTCGTCCAACCCTCGGGCGGCAATAGCGACCTCGTGATCCGCCGCGGCCAGTCGACGGGCAAAGGCGGCGCCCATGTTGCCTGCGCCCATGATGCCGATCTTCATCTCGTCCTCCGAATTAGGGATGACCCACTCGGCGCAGGCAGTGCCGGCGCCATCCCTCCGGAAATTCGGCGGTTCGCAGGGCGACGGTTGTGTTCCTGCTCACACCGCCGTCGACTACCTAAACTCGGTGTACAAGAATTTGGTGATACAGATTAGTTGATGCGAAGGTGGTAACTGGTTGCTAGACGGCTACTGCCAACCGTCCATAGGAGTAGATGGTGTTGGAGTCCGGTCCTCAAGATGCGATCGCCTGGCGAGTACTCGAAGGAGCGGCGCTGAAAACCCATGAAGAACATGCTTGCGCGGAGGCGGACTGAGCTTAATACTCGGTCACCCCAGACCACGCGAGGATTCCATGGCCAGCTCCCGCAAGATGATCGACTGTCGCCGGATGCCGAGCGAGCGGAACTGCAGCATCACCATCTCTGGAACTGAGGAAGAAGTGCTGACCGTCGCCGAACGCCACGCGATCGAGGAGCACGGTCACGAGGCGTCGCCCGAGCTACGCGAGATGCTGCGCAGCGCGATGATGGACGAGCCGGCAGAGGTGCACGCCTGAGACTGTGATATGTAAATGAGGTGAGGGGCTGGCAGCCAGGTGAGTTAAAAGCCGTTATCGGTCTATTCCAAAGCCCCTCCATTCTTTCCGCAGCGCCGAAGCCATGCCTGGATTCAGCAGGATGGCCCGATATACTTCTGCTGCCACCCCAGCTTCCGGCATGCCCAACCGCCGGCGCGCCTCGGCGACCGGCAGGGACCACATCTCCCTGACCGGGATCTGAAACAGGTTGGTCAGTTGAGTCCTGCGGGCATAGTCGTAGGACCGATTGAAGATGCCGGCCTGGATCCCGCGGCCTACCTGGCGGAACGACGCAATCCGCCGGGCGCATTCCACGAACGCTCCGCCATAGAACAGCACCCAACCGACCGCCTTGGGAACTCCCCGCGACGCGAAGTAGAGCCCCTGCTCCACCGCTTCCCCCGCCAGCAGGACCAGTGGCGGCTCGTCGTGGGTAAAGGTGGTTCCGGTCAGCACGTGGGAGGCATCGTGCACCAGGTAGATCTCCTCCGGAGGGCGGGAGCCGTTGATCAGCTTCCGAAACAGCTTGAGGAAGTGCGGCTTGGCCGGCACCGGAAGGCCCACGTAGCCGTTCACGTCGCGAAAACGCTGGATGGCGTCACCTAACGTGATGGTCTCGCGATCGCTCTCCCAATCGTAGGACGAGAGGAGGAGCTGTGCTGCCGTGTCCTTCCCCGGCGCCGGCTGGCTGACCGCGAGCGACTCCAGTCTCGAGCTCATGATGCGCTCACCGCGGTCGCTGGTTCCGCCATCCGCTCGGATATCTCCATCTCGAGATCGGCCTCGGAGCGGCGGCTGATGTATCGGCGATACCAGACCTCCGCGCTCAACAGCAGCCAGATCCGATTCCCGTGGTCGTAGCGCCGAGCCAGGTGCTCGTCCACCAGCTGCTTCATCCGCTCGGCCCGGAGATATCCAGCGCGCACCAGCTCGCTGTCGAGCAGCAGCCGCGGAGCCAGGGCACGCACCTCTCCCTCCAGGATGTACATCAGCGGCGAGGCAAATCCCTGCTTCTTCCGGCGCAGAACTTCCGGAGGCAGATAGCGCTCGCCCAGACGGCGCTCGAGATAGCGGAGCTGCCTTCCCTTGATCTTGAGTCCGGTGGGCACCCGGGCCATGAACTCGGCGAAGCGGGGGTCGAGGAAGGGTGAGCGCGACTCCAGGCTGTACGCCATAGTCGCCCGGTCCAGGATGGTGAGCGACTGCCCCGGCAGCCGCGACATGGCATCGACGTACATCATCCGATCGATCGAGGCCTC
>DATFQK010000188.1:0-15976 GCA_035264345.1 Gemmatimonadales bacterium
GGTATGGTGTTCACCGCACTGACCGCATCGGCTCCCGCATCCCTGGCCACCACAGCCATCCCTCCGATATCCGGGAGCAGGGGCGACAGCTTGGCCACGAGTGGAAGCTTGGTACGCCGTCGGCACGTCGCCACGATTCGCTGAACGCAACCGGCATCGGCACCGAACTCGATCCCGCCAGCCGAGGTATTGGGGCAGGAAAGGTTCAGCTCGAAGGCCGTGACCGCCGGCGTTCCGTCCAAACGCCGGACCACCTCACCGTATTCATCCACGGTGAACCCGACGACGTTGACCAAGACGTGCGTCCGAGTCAAATGGCTGGAGAGCCAGGGAAGCGCCTCCCGCCGAACCCACTCGACACCCGGATTGGCCAGGCCGATGGAATTCAGCATGCCCCCGGTGAATTCCGCCACCCGCGGTGGCGTGTTTCCGTGTCGCGGCTCCAGGGAGACTGCCTTGGTGATGATACCGCCGAGCCGGTCGAGATCGAGGACGCCGTTGAGCTCACGGCCGAAGCCAGCTGTTCCGGCGGCGAGAAGCAGCGGATTCTGGAAGCGTCGGCCGAACAGCTCTCGCTCGAGGGAGAGAGAGCTCACTGCGGCTCGGGGACCTTGGAGCCTCCTGCGGCAGGCTGAGGGCGACGACCCGGCGGCAGGGGTGCAACGAATTTCCGGCGAACGCCTGGTGCCCGGGTCCGGGTCATCGCCAGCGAGGCTGCAAAGGCCCCCAGTGAGTCCTCCAGCTGACGGTACTCGGGCGTGGCCTCACCCTGGATGGCGACGACGTACGGGCTGTCATAGTACTGCTGGTCGAGGATGGTGCGGGCGCTATCGACCCATTCCGGATTCAGCTGCTGGGCAGCGAGAATGGCTTTGGGGGCATAGGCCGAAAATGGCCATTGCTTGGGAATCCGCCGAAAGAGGGACTCCGCCAGCCTGGGCGCCTTGAGGATTTCCCGGGCAGACTCAGCAGCCAAAAACAGCCGCAGATCGCCCTGTGGAGTCGTGGGAGTCACCGTCCTGGCCGCGGCATCGACCTCGGAAACGCTGGCGGCGAATCGATCGACCTCGTTTGCCGTCGCCTCGAACCGGGACGCGAGCTTCTTCAAGCTGTCTGCAATCGACGGCAACGCACCCGGATCGCTCAGGAACGCCAAGCGCAGCTTGATCAGCGCCAGGCTGGCCCGGCCCGCCGATTCACCTGTACCTCCAGCATTGACCGCTTCCCGGAACCGGCGTGCCGCGCGCGCGGTATCGATGGAGCTGAGCCGAAGGCCGTCTTCCAGAAAGGTCCGCGCCCGCAACTCGGGGGTCCGTTTGGGGAAACGCTGCACCCGGTCCACCAGGCCCGAAGCTGCGACCGGATTCTCTTGCGCCAACATCACCAGGAGCGAGTCCCAGAGCTTCGTAGTGTCGCCCTGGAAAATCAGCGAGTCGCTCAGCGCCAACGCCTCCGGCACCCGTCCGGCCCCGGCCAGCGCCAAGAGCCGCTCTCTCTGAGCCCGAGGCTCATAGACTCCCTCGAGAGCGCGTAAGGCCTCCTGGTACTGTCCCGACGCTCGCAGGACCCGGGCGTGTTGAAAGCGGGCTTCTCGGCGCCGGTCCGGGTTGCTGCTATCCAGCAACTGGACGAAGGCTGCATCGCCACCGGCGAGATTGCCTGCAGCCATCTGGCAGCGGCCGGTGGCCAGTAGGGCATCTTCGACCAGTTCGGTGGAAGCGCGTGTTGTGGTCGCCAGGCGGCCGAGGGGACCCAGGGCCTGATCGCACTGGCCCAGCCGCGCCAGGGCTACCCCTCGAAGCAGCTCGGCCTGCTCGGCGTACTTGCTCTTGGGATGACGTACCACCACCGACTCGGCCTTGGTTGCCACCTGGCCCCAGAGATTGTTGGCCTCGAAGGTTCGGCCATCATGCTCCGCCTTCCGTGCCGACTTGGCCAGCCGATTGGCGTTATACATCCCGTTGTAATAGACGCATCCCGCCGTGGCGGTCAGGCTCAGCGCCAGGATGATACGGGTGAGACGGTGTTCCCGCTTCATCTCATCCCCCCGGCATCGACCACAGGCTCGGTCTTGCGCTGGTATTCGAGCAGATACTCGACGATGGCGTCGGCCAATGCCGCGGCCATGGCCTTTTGGCTGGCATAACTGGTGAGAAACCGGCCGTCTTCGGGGTTCGTGCTGTAGCCCAGTTCAACCAGAATGGCGGGTCGCCGAGCGGTGGTCAGAACCATGAACCCCGCCTGCTTGACCCCACGGCTGTCTCCGGTATGCACCGTCTTCAGCTGGCGCTGGACCAGCTCCGCAGCACGCGCCGATTCGCGAAGGTGCTCATTCAGCTGGAGATCTTTCAATATGAAATCCAGGCCCATCCCTGCCTCACCCGATGGCGCGTTAGTCTCGAAGCGTACAGCTTCGTTTTCCATCTGCGCCACCCGTGCGGCGTCTTCGGTTCTCGCCTCGGCCAAAAAGTAAGTCTCGAAGCCCCGAATGTCGGTGTAGCCGCGGCGCCGCGCCAGGGAATTGACGTGAAGGCTCACGAAAAGATCACACGACTCAGTGCAGTAGCTGCCCCGATCTCCCAGGGCAATCAGGGTATCAGCCGTGCGGGTCATGTTCACGCCCACGCCCCGGCGCTTGAGCTCGTTGCGGAGGAGCAGTCCAACCTGCAGGGTGACGTCTTTCTCCTTGGTGCCTCGGGGAAAGAACACGCCAGGGTTTCCCGGATCCACTCCTCCATGACCCGGGTCCATGGTGACCTGATGCCCCGGACGCAGCCCGTTGGGAAGTCTGGTCTCGGCCGGCGGGGGCACCCGGGCCACCGGCGGCCGATCCGGGCCGCCCCCTACGCTGAGGCGGGCGCGCATACCGTCATACCGATAACGATTTCCCGGCGACCCCGGCAATATCTCCGCGATGAACTGAAAAGGGAGAAACAGCGTGTCTCGGGTTACCGACGCAGCGCCCGCCAGTGGCCGCAAACGGTTCCCGCAGAAACAGAGCGGCGCGCCTACTAGGAAACGAAAGTTCTGGGACCCCACCGAGACCTCGGCCCAACCTTCCAGCACCTTGGCGGACCCGTCGAGCGCCGACATGAGGGCCGCCGCCGGCAATACCGGAGCGCCGTTCTCGTCGGTCCGTACCGGAATTCGGGCTTCGCCTTTCGTTCCGGCAACGGTGACAACACCGGGCACTGTTTGAGTGCCGGTGAGCGCTGCGAGCAGGGCCAGCAAGAGGATCACCGGCGGCCCCGCACGGACACCGCTCGGGCAACTTCGCGCTCCTGAATCTTGCGCTTGATCGCTTCACGCTTGTCGTGCTGTTTCTTGCCTTTACCGAGGGCCAGCGCCACCTTGGCGCGTCCATTCTTGAAGTAGAGCTCGAGTGGGACCAGGGTGAGCCCGCGCTGTTCGACTGCTCCGATCAACTTCTCGATCTCCCGACGATGTAGCAGCAGCTTGCGGGTGCGGACCGGATCATGATTGTAGCGATTACCCTGTTCGTACGGAGTGATGTTCATCCCGTCCAGGAAGACCTCCCCGTTTCTCACTCGGGCGTATGCCTCCCGGATGGAGGCCTTGCCGTTCCGCAGCGACTTGACCTCGGTCCCGGTCAGCACAATGCCCGTTTCCCAGGTCTCAAGGATATGGTAATCGTGCGTCGCCTTCGGATTCCGGGCGATCGACTGCTTCCGCTCGGTGGGCGGGGTGGGTTCGCGGCTCACTAGGGGTATCCTAAGGTAAGGATAGGCCAGCACTTCGGGTGGGTCAATTGCAGGGCGGTAAAGAGGGGAAGGTCGGGAAGGACCGAGGCGGCGAGAGATAAAGTCCTCTGGTTGACCAGGGGCCTCAGCCTCTCCTCCCTGCTCGTCTCTCCCGACCTTCCCCTCTGTCCTGTCTTCCAAACATGCCGAAGGCGGGACTCGAACCCGCACGGGCTTGCGCCCACTGCGCCCTGAACGCAGCGCGTCTACCAGTTCCACCACTTCGGCGAGCGCGAAAACCTAATACCGCGGCATCCCTACTTCAATCCGATCCGCCCAGGCATCGATTCCGCCCGCGAGGCTGCGTACCCGGCTGAAGCCGGCGCCTTTGAGCAGCTGGAGCGCTTTCATGGAACGAACCCCGTGATGGCAGTGGGTTACGATTTCGGAGTGACCATCGAGCTCGCCGAGCCGCTCCGGGAGCTGGCCCAGCGGAATAAGGCGGGCGCCCTCAATATGGGCGATCTCCCACTCATGCGGCTCCCGCACATCGATCAGCACCAGCTCCGGCCCTTTCTGCTGCATTTCCCGGGAGAGCTCCTCGGCGGTGATTTCAGGCCCGTCATAAGCCGGTTCCGCGCCGATCCCGCAGAACGCCTCATAGTCGATCAACTCTCGAATAGTCGGCTGCTCTCCGCAGACTGGGCAGGACGGGTCCTTGCGCAACTGGAGCTCACGAAAGCGGAGCTTCAGGGCGTCGAACAGCAGTAGCCTTCCAATGAGCGAGTCGCCGGCGCCGATGATCCGCTTGATGGTTTCCAGCGCCTGGATGCTCCCGATGATTCCAGGCAGGACCCCAAGTACCCCTCCCTCGGCACAGCTGGGGACCAGTCCCGGAGGAGGCGGCTCGGAATACAGACACCGGTAGCAGGGACCTTCACGGGCATAGAACACCGACGCTTGTCCCTCGAAGCGGAAAATGCTGCCATAGACGTTCGGCTTCCCGAGCAGCACGCACGCGTCGTTCACCAGGTACCGGGTGGGGAAATTGTCGGTCCCATCCACGACGATGTCGTACTCCCGCAGGATCTCGAGGGCGTTCTGGGAAGTGAGTCTCGTCTCGTGCTTCTCGATCCGCACGTTGGGATTCACGTCGCTCAACCGGGCCTCGGCCGATTCGAGCTTCGGCTGACCCAGGGTGGATGTGCCGTGCACGATCTGCCGCTGCAGGTTCGTCAAGTCCACCACGTCAAAGTCGACGATGCCGATCGTCCCCACCCCGGCCGCCGCCAGATAGAGCGAGAGCGGCGATCCCAGTCCCCCTGCTCCGACGGTGAGTACCCGCGCCGATTTGAGTTTACGTTGCCCCGCAATGCCCACCTCTGGGAGCAGCAAGTGCCTCGAATAGCGAAGGACTTCAGCATGGGACAGTGCGGCCTCGCTGCCCAGGGCCGGAGAGCCACCGGCGATGCTGGGCACGATCGTGAGCACATCCCCGGCCTGCACCGGTGTGGCGGTGGCGGAGAGATGCCGGATGTCGGTCTCGTTCAAGTACAAGTTGACGAAGTTCCGAAGCCGGCCATCGTCCTGGAACAGGTGGCGCTTGAGGCCGCCATGGGCGGCCAGCAGTCCGTCGAGCACTTCGCCCACGGTTTGGCCCGGCAACTGGATGGTGTCCTGCCCGGCGGTAAAGCCTCGCAACGGCGTAGGGATCGACACGGTGACTGACATATTTCAAACCTCGTTGAATACGTCGAGAGACTCTGGCAGCATGGCCGATCGATCTACGGCCAGCTGCCAACTGGTGGCCTCGACCGCACGTCCGCGGTCGATCCGCACGATCAGGTAACTGTACCAGGGCCAGGCATGCTCGGCATCGAACGCCGAGGGCGCCGCCGGGTGATCCGGGTGTGAGTGGTAGAAGCCGAGGACCTCGAGGCTGTCATGGCGAACCTCAGCCTCGACTCTCTGGAGATCCTCTGGAGCGATCAGATATCGGTGAGGGTCGGCTGCCCGGCGATTCACCACCGGCAGGAGTCGGCGGACCTCCTTGATCTCACCCGGCTGTCCAGCCAGCACGCCGCAGCATTCCCCGGGATAGGCCCGCTCGCCCTCGCGATGGATTGTGCCCATCAGCCTCTCGCTGACCCGTAAGGTCACGTGACCCTCCAGCGGTGAAGGTCACTCAGATATCTCACCCCCGAGTCGCACCCTATCACAACCACATAGGCGTCCCGCTCCTGCTGCACGATATCCAGCGCCGCGGCTACCGCCGCTCCGGCGGACCAGCCGACCAGGTATCCCGACCCTGCCAGCCAGCGGGCCGTGCGGTCGGCCGCCTCGGTGGAGATTTCCGCTACCATGTCGGGAAGTCCGGGATTGTACAGCGCGGGCGGGTGGTTCGTTGTCGCCAGGTGCTTCAATCCCTCCAGCCCATGCAGCGGAGAGTCCGGCTGCACTCCGATCAGCCGGATGTCCGGGTTCTTCTCCTTCAGGAACCCACCGGTTCCCATCATGGTTCCGGTCGTGCCCATCGCCGCCACGAAGTGCGTGAGCCGTCCTTCGGTTTGCGTCCAGATTTCTGGGCCGGTGGTTTCTCGATGCGCCGCCGAGTTGGCCGGATTGCTATACTGGTCGGCGAAGTAGTAGCGGTCTGGCTCCTCCCGTAAAATCTGGCGGGCCCGTTCGGTTGCCCCATCGGTCCCCTCCAGCCGGTCGGTCAGCACGACTTCCGCGCCGTAGATCTCCAGCAGCGCACGGCGCTCCGGACTGGCATTGGCGGGAACGCAGATCGTTACCTCGACACCTGCGGCGGCGCCCAGCATCGCATAGGCGATTCCGGTATTGCCGCTGGACGCATCGAGTAGCCGGCGCCCGGCTAGCTCGCCACGGCACAGGGCGTCCCGGAGAATGCTGCGGGCAGCGCGGTCCTTGACACTTCCTCCAGGGTTGAGCCACTCGGCCTTGAGAAAGACCTGCGATCCGCGAGAAGATTCCAGCGCGATGGGGAGCAGTGGCGTGTTGCCCACCGCCCTCCAGAGCGCAGGCTCCCATCCGTGCGGTTCTGCCTCCATTCCGGCTCTCCAAATGCAAAAAGGCCCGACCGTAGGGTCGGGCCTCAGTTTCTCAAGCGAAGGCGTCAGCTTGCCGACGAGATCCCGACCAGTTCCTGGACTTCGGTTTCCTGCTTCATCAGATCGGCCAGTGAGATGCTGGCAAGCAGCTCGTCAACTCGCTGCTGGAGTGCATGCCAGACCGGCCGGATGCTGCAGGTATGTCCCGGATTACATCGATCGGCATCCACCGGGTGAGTGGCGCAGTTGATCTCGAAGGTTTGATGCTCCGATGCAGCCATGACATCGCGAACCGAGATGGCGGCCGGCTCCTTGGCCAGGTAGTAGCCACCCTTCGCTCCTCGCACGCTCTCGACGAGACCCGCCCGCCGGAGCCGCAGCAGGATCTGCTCGACGTAATCAGCCGGAAGTCTCTCCGTATCGGCGAGCTCCCGGGCGGCAACCGGTCCACTGCCCCGACGTCCGCGCTTGGCGAGGTGGATCGAGATGATCAGGCTGTATTCGGTCCAGGTAGTGACCCGCATGATCTGAATATGCCTGTGAAAACAGGTGGAATCAATGTGAGCTGAGACCGGGAGCAGGCCACTACTGCTTGTCGGCCGACGTCCAGCGAGCCACCTCTTCTGCGCTCATGTTGCCGTAGGGTCGAATGCGCGCGTCGCGGAACGAGCCGCCGAGTACGTCGCCCAAATACTGAGACCAGGAGAGCAGAGTTCCGTAGCAGACGGGGTCGGCGGCATCCGGCCCACCGACCTCGGTCTCCAGTCGCTGCAACAGGTCCCGCATGACGCCTTCGGGAACTCGGGAGCGGGCCGAAGGGAAGATGAATCCAAACATGATCAGATGGGCCAGCAGCACGCGCCAGTGGGGTCCGAACCGCTGGACCAGTCGATCCCAGTCCAGCCGCTCACCGATGGCGAGGATGAGGTGGGAAACATCGGCCCCATCGTAGCGCTCCCGCTCCATGACGAAGGCCTTCGACCAGATGGTCTCTTCCGGTGGCGCGATCTTCACCGGCACATTGAGGACTTCACCGTCCGCAGCGTGCTCGAACCAGCCGTCGTCCACCGCCGCCACGCCATTGCCGGAGCTGAAAATCACGTCGATGAACCCCTCCGGCGACCGGATCTTGGCCAACCAGTGCGAAAACACCAGCTCCGTCTCGTAGCCGGCCGTCGCGCACGCTTCCAACAGGCGCTGGACGTCCAAAGGCCGTGCAAAGATGTCCAGATCCTTGGTAGACTTGTCGATGCCGGCCTGGTGGATGAATGCGAAGGCGCCACCGACCAGGAACGGCACCTTGGCCCGGTTGAGCACCTCCATTGCGTTACGATAGAACAGCCGGGAGGGTGTCTCGACTAAGGACTGCGTCGGGGCGAGCGCCATGCCGGACTCCGCAGAGGGGACTTTATGATAAGTCCGCTCCGAAGCTTCAGGGTGTGGCCCGGATCACCGCAGCCCTTCACCTGTCACTGGATGGTGCCAGCATGACTAAATCCCCCGGTACCGTGCGGATCGCTGCCCTCGGAGACATTCACCTGGGCGGCCGAGGGTTGGAACCGCCGCTGCAGATGCTTCTCAGCCAGGTCTCAGCGCACGCCGACATCCTCGCGCTATGCGGTGACCTGACCGACAGGGGTGACCCGGAGGAGGCGCGCGAGATGGCCAAGGCGCTCGGGTCGGTCACGGTTCCGATCGTCGCGGTGCTGGGCAATCACGACTACGAGTGCGGGAAGGTGAGTGAAGTGACCCGGATCCTGTGTGACGCGGGGGTCCGTGTGCTCGACGGCGACGCCCACGAGGTGTTGGGAGTCGGCTTTGCCGGAGCCAAGGGCTTTGCCGGAGGGTTCGGCCGGGGAGCCCTGGGTCCCTGGGGAGAACCTCTCATCAAGCAGTTCGTCAGGGAGGCGCTAGACGAGGCTCTCAAGCTGGAAACCGCGCTCAGTCGCCTGCGCACGCCACGTAAGGTTGCGCTGCTCCACTACGCGCCCATCGCCGCAACTGTGGAAGGAGAGCCGCGGGAGATCTACCCGTATCTCGGGTCCAGTCGGCTGGAGGAGCCGCTGGGTCGGTATCCGGTGGACGTGGTATTTCACGGGCACGCCCATCATGGCGCGCCCCAGGGGCGTACCATGGGGGACGTACCGGTCTACAATGTCTCGATGATGCTGTTGCAGCGGACCTACCCGGATCGGCCGGCATTTCGGGTGGTGGAGCTTCAGGTGGGCGAAAACATCAATGAAGGAGCCGCCGGCCTCACCCCGCTTCGACGGGTTACCGACCGCCCGGTTGCTTGACCGGCTGGGATTCGAGCTCACCCGGCACACCGGGCTCAGTCATCGCTCGCAGGTCAAGAACCTCCTCTAATTCCCTTCCCTTCAACAGTCCCTTCTGGATCACCAGCTCCTTCACCGTGAGGCCGGTTGCCACCGCTTCCTTGGCCAGCTTGGCCGCTTCGCCGTAGCCGATACGGGGCGCCAGTGCGGTGACCAGAGCCGGGCTCCGCTCCAGCCAATAGCGGCACTGCGCCTCATCGGCCTGAATTCCGTCGATGCAGCGCTCGGCCAGGACCGCAGTCGCGTTCCCCACGATGAAGAGAGCGAACAGGATGTTGTGCGTGATCACCGGCATCATCACGTTCAGCTCCAGCTGCCCTGCCTCGGTGGCAAGCCCGACCGTGGTATCCAGCCCCAGCGCCTGGTAGCAGACCTGGTTTACCATCTCGGCGATGGAGGGGTTCACCTTGCCCGGCATGATGCTGGATCCCGGCTGTACCGGGGGAAGGAGAATTTCAGCGAAGCCGGTCCGGGGCCCTGACGCGAGCAGCCGGAGGTCGTTCGCGATCTTGTTCAGGTCGAGCACGTAGGCGCGAAGAGCCCCGCTGAAAGTGGCAAAGTCGCCCATCGACTGCATCAGCTGAATCAGGTCGCGTCCCGGCCGAAGCTGCATGCCCGTAATCCGGGATAGTTGCTTGACCATCAGCTCGGCATACTCCGGCTCGGCGTTGAGGCCGGTGCCCACCGCCGTTCCCCCGATGTTGAGCTCACGCAGCCAATCCGCGGCCGCCTCCAGCTTGTCCCGATGGCGCTGAACCGTTCGGCCGTAGGCGGTGAACTCCTGCCCCAGGCGGATGGGGGTAGCGTCCTGCAGGTGGGTTCGGCCTGATTTGATGATGTGATCGAACTCTTCGCCCTTGGCCAGGAGCGAGGTCGCCAGCCGGTCGAGCGATACCAGCGTTCCCGAGAGGGTGGCCAGCGTCGCCAGCCGCATGGCCGTGGGAATCACGTCATTCGTGCTCTGCGCCATGTTCACGTGATCGTTCGGATGCACCGGCTGATACGACCCGCGGGTGGAGCCCAGGAGCTCGTTGGCCCGGTTCGCCAGCACCTCATTACAGTTCATGTTGTGACTGGTACCGGCACCCGCCTGATACACGTCCAGAATGAACTGGTCCCGGTGCTTGCCACCGAGCACCTCGTCGGCTGCCTGCACGATAGCGTCGGCCAAACGGGCCTCGAGTCGCCCGGTCTGCTTGTGCACCACTGCGGCCGAGCGCTTGATCCATACTACCGCGTCGACGAAGGCTGGGAGGGGACGGAGTCCCGAGATGGGAAAGTTTTCCGATGCGCGCAGGGTCTGTATACCATACAGAGCGCTGGAAGGCACTGCTTTTTCGCCGAGAGGATCGCGCTCGATGCGAGTGGGCGCGGCGGCTTTGGCGTCGTGTGGAGTCACTTCACATCCGGGGAAGAATGACCACGTACTTCAGGTCCATCGCCGACATCGCCGGGTTCTCCAGAGAGAAGCCGTTCAAGGCCGACCTGTTTGGCAGCCCGAACCTGTTCGTTGGCCTGAATTGTTTTGAGCGGGGGCAGTCACAAAAAGTTCACGTCCATGCGGAGTCGGACAAATTTTATCTGGTCCTGTCGGGAAAGGCGAGGATGATTGTGGGACAGGAGATGCGGGAGGCGGGTCAGGGAACGGTGATCTGGGCTCCGGCGGATCTCCCTCATGGTGTGGCTGAAGCGCTGGAACCGACGGTCATGCTGGTTGTAATGGCTCCGCCCCCGGCCAGTATCAGCTCTCCAGCTGCTCCCTGACGTCCGCCGCGCCCTGGCGGGCCAACTTCCTCAGCGCCGGCCAGCCGTAGATCTTTGCCGCCAGCCAGACGCCCAGCACCACGCCCACGCCGTTGGTATACCAGCGCCAGGCCAATAGCAGCCAGCCCTGGTTTTCTCCCAGATCGCCCGCTGCGCCGCCCAGAAACCCCAACTCGACCGCGCCCGCGCCCGAGGGCGTCGGCAGGAGCAGCTGACTGTACAGCAGCGCGAAGGAACCGAGCAGCATGGGTCCCATGGCGGGCGGGTCCGGCAGCGTGAGCGCCAGAACCGGAAGAATCGCGACCCTGGTTCCCAGATTGACCAAGCTGAGAGGGAAGCTGACAACAAGTGGCCACCAGGGCATCCGCCGCCAGTACACCCGGGCACGTTTGACCGGGCGACGCAGGTGCCGAGCCACCGGCGAGGTTACGCCGCGGGCGTAGTGCCACGACAGAACGCTGAGCAGAAAGACGCCAACCACCCACGGCCAGGCCTGTTCTGCGGCCGCCTCGAGGCGAGGACCGGCGCTGGACCACCAGGCCGGCGCATATTCCCAACCGAGCCATGCCGCCGCAATGATGATCACGGGCCAGGCCGCAAGAACCTCGAGACTGATACCCACGAAGGCGGCCGTAGCCGGTACCCGGCTCCGGAGCATACCCGCCAGCCGAGCCGGTTCGCCGCCGATCCGAAGCGGCGTCAGCGCGCAAGCCGCGTCTCCAAACGCGTTGAGAACGAAGGCGTCCTTTAGCGATAGCGGATAACCGAGCCCCTGGATGATCCACTGAATGCGCCAGGCTCGCGCAATCAGATCCGCCGCGACCAGGCCGACGCAAATGAGATGGGCCTCCAACGCTGTCACGCGGGCTGCGGCCCGCAACAGAGATCAGCGTACCGGCCAGCAGTTCGATGCCTGCACCACCGCTCGAGAGCACCGGCGACCGAACGTGCGGTCGCGGTGCGATCGAGATCCTGCGGATGGAGCGCAAGCCGGGGCCAGGTGCTGTCGCGCTGGAGGCGCCAGCGAGCCGCGGCAACTGCAGCCGAGCCCCAGGCCCTGAGCGGTGTTCTCGAGCTCCACCGCACGACGGGGGACGGAACCCGCGTGCCCGAGCCCAGCAGGTGAATGCTGGATGCGTCTTCAGTGAACGCGAGGCCTAGCGCTCGCGCGGCGTTGTCGGTGGCGTCGCGGGCCAGCCAGGCAGGCGCGACGAATCCTGAGGGATTGAGACCTACCCGGCGGAGCCGCGAAAGGCCTTGGGCGATTCGCCCTGCGGCAATCGGCTCTTCCAGAGTGAGAAACTCCGCCTCTCGTGCGGTATTGCCCCAGGCTCGCCATGCATCGCGGGCTCCACGCGGCAGCCCATTCTCATCGTGACGCTCTCCGTGGAGGATCACCTCCCCGCCTTGGTCGGCCGCTGCTTGGATCCATTTCACGAACTGGGGGTACTGCTCGAGTGGCCACTCGCCGTGCCAGTTGGGTACCACCAGAAGGGCCGGACTCACCCCCCGGCACTGGCAGAGCTCCCAGAGGTTCCGAACGTTCTGCTCGTGGGCAGGGGTAACATCGTGAATGGAGATCAGCAGCATCACTGATCCAGAATGCTGCGATACACACTGAACAGCCGGTCGAAGACCTGATCCCACCCATGGTGGGCCTCCACGTAGGCGCGCCCCCGGGCTCCCAGCTCATCCAGGCTTCCGGTGATGAGCCGGATAGCGGCCTCGGCCAGGGCGTTCCCGTCGCCCGACGCAAACAAGGCCCCGGCGCCAGATCGGGTAACAGTTTCCGCTACGCCACCCCGGTCAGCCGTGAGTACCGGAGTACCGCTGGCCAGAGCCTCCAGAGCGGAAAGCCCGAAAGTTTCCAGCGAGCAGGGGGCAACATAGAGATCGACCGCGGCCATGAGATCGGCCAGGCGTTCTCGATCTCCCTCGAACGGGAGCCAGACAAACCGCTCACTTCCCGGCTGGCGCTGCAGCCTCGCTCGTGACGGACCGTCTCCTACCAGGACCAGCCGGGTCCCCGTTCGCCGCTCGACCTCCGGCCAGCTCGAAAGCAGCAGGTCCAGCTCCTTCTCCCGGGCGATCCGTCCCACGAAGAGAGCCAACGGGCCTTGGGGCAGGTCCAGGGTCCGACGGGTCTCAGCCCCGTAGGCCCGCCGCCACGGATGGAACCCGTCCAGATCCACCCCGAGAGAAACCCGCTGCACCCGTTCTATACCCTCACGCTCCAATTCGCCGGCCACGAAATCCGACGGAGCCAGTGTGGCCTTGACCAGCCGGCTCAAGCGGCGAACGTACCGCCAGGCAAAGCGGCTTGCGGTACGACGCAGGGCCCCCGCAGTGCGCGGCCAGGGTGCAATGACTCGGGGGAAGTTGCTGTGGTAGAACCAGACGGCGGGGACCTCGCCCCCGCGAGTGGCCAGGTGTACCAGCCACGGAGCGCACCAGGCACTGCCGACCTCGATGAGATGGGGCCGCTCGTGCGCCACGATCCGGTTGGTGGAGCGTGTCGCCAGCATGAAGCGATAAGGTTTCTGGGTCGGGATCGAAGGACCGTGCAATCGATAGCAGCGAACTCCACCGGTCTCGTGTATGGAGTCGCGCGCACCCGGCACAACCAGCACCTGGCGCAGCTCGGGCCGACTCTCCACGTACCGTGCCTTCTGCAGCAGGTAGGTGCGCACCCCACCGGTGGTCTCCCCGAAGAACTCGGAAATATCGAGCACGCCGAGTGCGCCGGGTCTGAGCCGCGGCGGCAGGACGCTCCGCGAGATGTCGAGCGAAGACCGCGCGTCGATCCCGGAGAACAGGTCGAGATCGGGAATGGTCCACACAGCGCGATCAGTCAGAACAGTCCCCGAGCGGATAGATCGTGCCGCAATTGGCACAAGGATTCTTGCACCCACGAATCCGCGGGCGGACCCGGAAGCCACAACGGTTGCAGGTCGGTCGTTCAGCGGGGCGGCGGGGCAGCGGGGCAGCAGGAGACGAGGTGGCGAACGCGGGCATCATGCCGTCCCCCGCGGACGGGAATGACTGCCCCGCCGCCCCGCCGCCCCGCCGCCCCGCTGCCTTACCCAATGCGATAGGCCCCGGTAAGAAATGGATTGGTGAGCCGTTCGACGCCGATCGTGGTATCCAGACCGTGCCCACTATGCACCACGGTCGAGTCGGCCAGCGAGAGGAACTCATTCTGAATGGTACCCATGAGCGTGGCGGCGTCGCCTCCCGGCAAGTCGGTTCGGCCCACTGAGCCGTTGAAGAGCACGTCTCCCCCGAAAATCAGGCCATAGCCGAGAAAACTGACACTGCCCGGTGAATGGCCCGGCGTGAATCGAACTTCCAAGCGATAATCGCCGATTCGCAGGTGCTGTCCAGCCGTGAGCTCCGCGTGGGGAGCCGGCGGACGCTCCAGCTGCATTCCCACCCAGGTTCCATACTGGGGGAGCGAGTCGTACAGCGGCCGGTCGGCCCGATGCAGGTAGATCGGGGCGCCGGTGGCCTCATGCACGGCCTTCACTCCCAGGATATGGTCGATATGCGCGTGAGTGAGCCAGATGGCCCGAAGCGACCACTCCCGGCGGTTCAGCTCGGCCAGGAAACGGCTGGACTCCTCGCCCGGATCGATGATCACTGCTTCGCCCGCGGAGGCATCCGCCACGAGGTAGCAGTTCTGGGCGAACTGTCCGTTCGGAATCGTCACCACTTCGGGACTAGACACCGACCTTCGCCTTCGGCTCCACCCGGTTTTTTCGGTCGGCCAGATATTTCTCCACTGCGATCGCCGCCGTGGTGGCGTCGCCCACAGCGGTGGTGATTTGACGGGTGAGCTGCGCTCGCACGTCTCCCGCGGCGAACAATCCCGGAATGGAGGTCATCATCCGCTCATCGGTAACCAGGTAGCCGCTGGGATCGTGCACTGCATGCTGCTTCACCAGCCCGGTATTGGGCCGAAACCCGATGAAGATGAAGGCTCCGGTAGCGCTGAGAGAAGACAGCTGTCCAGTGACCGTGTCCTGCAGCTGCACCGATTGTAGACCGGCCGGTACGCCCTTTAACTCCAGGACCCGTTTGTTCCAGATCACTTCGATCTTCGGGTTGGCGAACAGCCGCTCCTGCAGAATCTTCGAGGCCCGGAACTGGTCTCGCCGGTGGATGACGTAGACCTTCTGGGCGTACCGAGTCAGGTAATCGGCCTCCTCGACCGCGGCGTCTCCGCCCCCGATAACGGCCAGGATCTCACCCTTGAAAAACGCCCCATCGCATACGGCACAGTAGGAGACCCCCCGGCCGGCGTACTCGACCTCACCGGGTACCTCCAGCTTGGTCGGCGTGCCGCCGGCAGTGAGAATCACCGCCGGCGCCTGATATAAGTGCCCCAGACCGGTGGCGACATCGAAGGTGCCGTCGTCCAGACGCACGATCGACTCCACCGTATCCTGCCGGATATCGGCCCCGAACTTGACCGCGTGCGCCGTCATCAGGTCGGCGAGCTGCCGGCCGAGGACATGCTCGAAGCCGGGATAATCGTCGATCCATTCGGTGTTCAGCAGCTCTCCGCCGGGAACACCCCGCTCGAGTAACACCGACCGAAGCAGTCCCCGGCCGGCGTACATGGCTGCGCAGAGCCCTGCCGGGCCCCCACCTACGATGATGACGTCCAGCTCGGTCTTCCCGCTCATACCCGCTCCAGGATGCACACGAAACTCCCTATCGCTCCAAAATATAGAACGTCTGAAGGTTCCCGTGCGCTTAGCCCAGGTGGAGCAGATTCACCGCCCCGTGGCAACTGGACACGGTGCCGACGAGTACATCTATCGGAGTTCCTTTGGACCCCGCGGCCGCCACCGCCGCATCGCCCTCGAGCACCTCTGCCACGTCGAACATGCCAACACCATAGACCCGGTGCTCGCAGACGAAGAGAACCGGACCCGCCGTCGGTCGAGAGCGATCCAGTCTCCGGGCGACGGCAGCCAGAGCGTCCGCCATCTCCCAGGTCCGGGGCGCTCGGATGACGGGACAAATTGCTGGCTCGATACAGTGCGTGGGGCAAATCCAGTCGGCATAGGAGACATATCGGGTCCCGTCAGGGGCC
>DATFQK010000189.1:0-3413 GCA_035264345.1 Gemmatimonadales bacterium
CCAGGCGGCGCGAACCGCCTCCTCGTCGTCCAAACGAGGGGAGATCCCCCGCCCCTGGTTTCCAGCCAGCGGCTTGAGAATGACGGGAAAGCCGATCTGCCGGGCGGCGTCCAGCGCCTGCTGGAGGTCGGCCGCCACCGAGCCCTGAGGCACGGCCAGCCCGATGCCCTGCAGCATGCGTTTGGTCAGATCCTTGTTCTGGGCGATATCGGCAGCAATGATGCTGGTGGTATCGCAGGTGGTGGCCTGAATCCGGCGCAGGTTGCGGCCCATTCCCAGCTGAACCAGGGACCCGGTACCGAGCCGGCGCACCGGGATTCCCCGGCGGCGGGCCTCCTCCACGATGACACCGGTGGACGGGCCCAGCCGGACGTCCTCCCAGAGTTCGCGAAGGCGCTGAAGCATGCCGGCCGAGTCGAAGTCTTCGCGCCCCAGACACGCGCGGATCAGCGCCGCCCCCTGTCGCACGCTCTCGATGGCCAGCGCCTCTTCCTGGTACTCGACGATCACCCACCAGATGCCCTCGTCGCCCGACTCCAAGGCACGGCCGAAATCGACGTCACCTCCCGCCAACGTCTGCAGCTCGAGCGCGACGTGCTCCAGCACATGTGGCCAGCCGGTTCCCTCCTCCAGGCGCTCGATGAATCCGCCGGGTCTTCCCCGGGAGCAGGGGTGCTCCTGGAGGGTGGGGACCGCGGCAATCAACCGGGCGGTGAAGCCCGGTATGTCTGCGGTGGTGAGTGATTCGAGGGCCCCCAACCGGACGTCGCAGGCAACAACAGGAGCCAGACGCCAGTAATTGGGACCCGGGAGGGCGCGGATCCGAGCAATCTCGAACTGCGTCGGATCGACTGCCGGCAGATCCGCGGTTAGACTGGGTTGCGCCATACAATCGAGCCGGGCTAACTCTCTTCGAAGGTCGTCAGTCCGGCCTGACCTGGCTTGGGGCCGGGCATTCAGATTATGCCGGCGGCAGATAACGTCAGTGACGCATCACACATACTCGGCCAGCTCTATGCCTACGCGTCTCAGCAATCCCGCCATGCCCGTTCTCGACTCTCGCCGATTGACCGGTCCGAGCCTGCTGCTGGATCGGCCGGGTGCGGTCCTGGAGGCCCGGGTCGAGCCGTCGCAGGTGAAAGCCGCCGTCATCGCCTGGGAACAGGCCGCCCGGCAGCTGCTGCAAGCGGTGGGCTGGCCCGACCAGCAGCTGGCGTCGCGCAGCTTCAGCGGCGGTGTCAGTCTGGCGCTGACCGCCCCGATCGATGGACTCTATGCGGCAACCGAGCTGAACGAGCGGGCCTGGGCAGTGGCGGCAGCTGAGCTGGCTGGGGACAAGCAGCCCGATATTCGTAAGGCAACCGCCGCGCTGCTGGATGACATCACGTCGCAGAAGAACCCGCGCCTGGCCGGACTCTACCACAGGGCTCTATCCCGAGGTCTCACCTTTCTGCACGGCGAGGATCTGGTCTCCGCCGGTTCGGGCCAGGGTGCCCTGATCTGGCACATCGAAGATCTGCCCGATCCCGACACGGTGAAATGGGAGACCGCGTCCGACATCCCCATCGCGCTGGTCACCGGCTCGAACGGGAAGACCACCGTGGTCCGGATGCTGGGAGCGATGCTGGAAGCATCGGGCAGGGTTGCCGGCCTCACCTCGACTGACGGCGTGACCGTGGGTAACATGCTGCTCGAGGAAGGTGATTTTGCCGGGCCCAGCGGCGCCCGGATGGTGCTGCGACTGCCTGAGACCGAGACGGCCGTGCTGGAGACCGCCCGGGGCGGCATTCTCCGCCGAGGGCTGCCGGTGGATCATGCCGAAGTCGCTGTGGTCACCAACATCGCGGACGACCACCTCGGCGAATTCGGGATCGAGACCCTGCCGGATCTGGCCGACACCAAGCTCACCGTCGCCAAGGCGCTGAGCAGCGGCGGCACGCTGGTGGTGAACGCGGATGATCCGCTGATGGTGGGGCGGAGCCGCAACTTCAAGGTTCAGCTCTCCTGGTTTTCGCTCAATCCAGCGTCGCCGGTGGTGAGAAAGCAGATCCAGGAAGGCGGTACCGTGGTGCTGTCGGATCACGCCATGCTGGTGATAGCGCGGGGCGAGCAGAGAACGCCGCTGCTGCCGGTGGCCGAGATTCCGGTGACCTTTGGCGGCACGGCAGAGCACAACGTCGCGAATGCGGTGGCGGCGGTGGCAGCCGGGCTGGCGCTGGGACTGGATCCAGCAATCATGGCGTTCACCCTTCGCCGCTTTGGGAGCGATCTGGAGGACAACCCGGGCCGAGCCAATCTGGTCGAGCTCGGGGGCATCCGCATCCTGCTCGACTTCGCGCACAACCCTCACGGCATGTCGGCCCTGGTGGAAATCGCCCGCACCATTCCGGCTCAACGCCGCCTGTTGCTGGTGGGACAGGCGGGCGACCGGGGCGACGAAGCCATCCGGGCGCTGGCCCGGGCGGCGTGGGCGCTGCAACCCGACCGCGTCGTGGTGAAGGACATGGAGACTTACCTGAGAGGAAGATCGCCGGGTGAGGTGCCCGGGCTTCTCGCGGACGAGTTCCTGCAGCTCGGTCTGCCGAGTGGCGCGCTGTCGCGGGTAGGGCCCGAGCTCGAGGCGGTGAGGGCGGCGCTGGAATGGGCCCGGCCCGATGATCTGCTGGTGCTGGCGGTGCATGAAAACCGGCGGGCAGTGCTGGACCTGTTCGACCAACTCGCTTCGACTGGCTGGCACGCGGGAGACCCTCTTCCCGGCGCACCCGCTCTCAGGGGATGAGGCGAGCCAGATAGTGGCCGTACTCATCGGGCGGGCGGATAATCTCGCAGCCCCATTTTTCACCCCTGGCGCAGCGGTCCAGGGTCTCGGGATCGACGTACAGCTGGGTAAACGGCGGACCCTTGCGGGCCTGGAACTCTAGCTGGAAGTGCAGCTCACCTATGTAGCGGCCATCGCGCCGGGTTGAGTCGCCGGAGCCTCCCGCCTTGGGCTCCATCCGCACCCGCACGTCGGTGGAATCGGCCAGCACCTGGCCGTCAGGCTTGATCAACCGCCGAGCCCGCCGAAAGAAGCGGCGCAATCCGGGCAACGTCTCGGCCAGGCCCAGCCCGTTCATCATCATCAATACGGTATCGAACGGCTCGTCCAGCAGATCCATCCAGGTTGCCTGACGGGCATCTCGAACGCCTCGCTCCTTCAAAATGTGCACCATCTCCGGCAGGATCTCGATCGCGGTGACCTGAAGGCCGCGCTCCTGCAGCGCGAGCGTGTGACACCCGGAGCCGGCGCCGACATCGAGCACCCGCCCGCGGCACAGATCAAGGGCCAGCCGCTCTACCTCGGGAAATTCGTTGGGCTCGCGGAAAAAATAGGAGAGGGGTACTTCGTCGCGCTCGTAGTCGTCGTACACCAC
>DATFQK010000190.1:0-8877 GCA_035264345.1 Gemmatimonadales bacterium
GCCGTAAATCCCCGGTCGGTTGAAGTAGTCCAGGTGCTCGATGAAGAACACCTGCGGTCCGGCGCGTGCGCCGGACACCCGGAACACGCGCGCTTCCTCGCTGTGGGTGCCCATGGGAACCACGAAGGGCTGACCGACCGGCTCGAGGTCGGGATCGACATCGCGGACCGTTCGATAGAGGGGGAGAATGGCCGCCACGTTCAATCCGGCCGCCCGCTGGAAATTGGTCAGACCGCTCACCGCTTCGGCCAGACCGCCGGTGCGGGCATACGGGTAGTACTCTGCCGTCACGTGCACCACGGAAACCGGCTGACCGTCGGCCGTACGGAGCGGCGGCGCGGACCCGGCTAGCTCCCGGTCCTGCTGCGGCATCGTCGCCATTCCATTCGTCTCATGCCGTGGGCGGGTCGTCGCCTGACGCCTCCCCCTGAATTGCCGGAGCGTAGTACTCCTGCACGTACTCTCGCATCATTCGTCGCGCGGTAAAGCGGCTGCCGGCCAGCCGCAATGCGTGACGCATTTTCTCCACCCAGCCGAGCGGAACCCCGTTGGCATTGCGGGTGTAGTAGAGCGGCACCACCTGTTCCTCCAGCAGCCGGTAGAAGTCTTCGGCATCGGCCGCATCGGCATCCATGCCTTCTGCTGCCGGAGCGATCGCCCACCCGCTCAAGCCGTCGTACCCTTCCTGCCACCAGCCGTCGAGCGTACTCAGTTGAGGCACACCATTCAGGGCCGCCTTCATTCCGCTGGTGCCGGAGGCTTCGAGAGGAACCCGTGGCAGATTGAGCCAGAGATCGACTCCCTGGACCAGAAGGTGAGCGAGGTGCATGTCGTAATCTTCGAGAAAAGCGACCCGCCCCTCGAACCCTGGATCCCGGGTGAACTGATAGACGCTCTGCAGCACTTCCTTCCCCGGATTGTCAGCCGGATGCGCCTTGCCCGCGAAGATGATCTGCACCGGTCGCCACGGGTCCACCAGCAGCCGGCGCAACCGATCGATTTCCCGGAACATCAGGTTCGCCCGTTTATAGGTGGCAAACCGACGGGCAAAGCCGATGGTGAAGGCCATGGGGTCGAGCAGCGTTCCCGCGCCTACCACCTGCGACGCTTCCTTGAGCTGGCCGGCAAAACGCCGCCTGGTGTCCTCCCGGATGAAGTTGGCCAGCGCGCGCTTTTGTCTCAGATGGGCGTCCCACAGGTGCGTGTGGTCCAGCGTCAGGACCTGATCCCAAAAGCCCGGCTCCTCCAATCGGTCTCCCCAATCGGGGCCGAGGTGTTGGTCCAGCAGTGCCATGACCGGACTCGACATCCAGGTGGCGAGATGTACGCCGTTGGTCACGTGGGTGACTGGAACCGCCTCCCACGGGCGGTTGGGCCAGAGATCACGCCACAAGTCACGAGTGACTTGCCCATGCCGCCTCGACACGCCGTTCACCCGGGCCGAGAGGCGCATGGCCAGCGCCGTCATGTGGAATTGATTGGTATGGCCGGGGTGCGCTCCCAGTCCTAGCAGCTGTTCCCGGGAAATCCCCATCTCTTCCCAGACCGGGCCGGTACAGGCCTCGAGCTGGTCGGCCGGAAATGCGTCGTGTCCGGCGGGCACCGGAGTGTGCGTAGTGAATACACTCTGCGCCCGAACCTGGTGTATCGCCTCATCCAGCGGCGTACCCGCGACGATCAGCTCCCGCAGTCGCTCGATGAACATGAATCCCGCGTGGCCCTCGTTGGCATGCCACACGCCCGGGTCGATGCCCATGGCCCGGAGCACCCGGACTCCGCCGACACCCAGAATCCACTCCTGCCGCACCCGGAGCTCGGGCCCGCCGGCATAGAGTTTGTTCATCAGGCCGCGATCGTCCGGATGGTTGGCATCGAGGTTGGTGTCGAGCAGGTAAATCGGTACTCGACCCACCATGACTTGCCAGGCCCGCACGTGGACCGGCCGTCCCGATGTCTGCACCGTGGTGAGCCAGGGTTGCCGGCCGGATCCGATGACGGGAACGAGAGGAGTGGCGCTTACGTCGTACTCCTCGTCGCTGTCTTCCTGCCAGCCTTCCAGACTCAACCGTTGATCGAAGTAACCCTTGCGATAGAACAGTCCTACGCCGACCAGCGGAACACCAAGGTCACTGGCCGACTTGCAGTGGTCACCGGCAAGCACGCCGAGACCACCAGAGTAGATCGGCACCGAGTTGTGGAGCCCGAACTCGGCGCAGAAGTAGGCGACCGGCCGGCCATCGAGATGGGGATAGTTCTTTGCGAACCAGGTGTCGCTGTGGTCGGCCTCGTGCTCCATCCGCTGGATGACCGCGTCATAGCGGAGCAGAAAGTCACTGTCGCTGGCGCACGCGGCGAGGCGTGCCGGCTCGACCCGGCAGAGCAGCTCCAGCGGGTTGTGCCGGGTATGGTGCCACAGCGCGACGTCGATGGACTGAAAGAGCGCCCGCGCTTCCCGACTCCAGCTCCACCACAGGTTCATAGCGAGGGCTGAGAGACCCTCGATGCGGGCCGGCAGGTAGGGAATGCGAGTCTGTGGGGTGAGCATGGACAATTATAGCGCCTAATGCACCAGCTTCTTGTACCGGATTCGATGCGGCTGGTCGACCGAGGCGCCCTTTCGTCGGTGGTAGTCCGCGGCGTAGTCCTGGTAGTTGCCCTCGAACCAGACCACCTCGCTGTTGCCTTCGAAGGCCAGGATATGAGTCGCGATCCGGTCCAGAAACCAGCGGTCGTGGCTGATCACCACGGCGCAGCCGGCAAAGCCGAGGAGCGCTTCCTCCAGAGCCCGGAGCGTATCCACGTCCAGATCGTTGGTTGGTTCGTCCAGCAGGAGCAGGTTTCCCCCGCTCTTGAGCAGCTTGGCCAGATGCAGGCGGTTTCGCTCTCCACCGGACAGAGTGCCGGCCTTCTTCTGCTGGTCGGCCCCGCGAAAGTTGAAACCCGCGGCGTAGGCCCGGGCGTTCACCGTGCGTTTACCGAACTGCAGCTGGTCCTGGCCTCCGGAGATCTCCTGGTACACGGTCTTTTCGGGATCGAGCGCCTCCCGGCTCTGGTCCACGTAGGCGATCTGCACAGTAGATCCCACCTTCAACGAGCCGCTGTCGGGCTCCTCCTGACCGGTGATCATGCGGAACAACGTGGTCTTGCCCGCACCGTTGGGACCGATGACGCCAACGATGCCTCCCCGCGGCAGGGAAAAGCTCAGGTCGTCGATCAGCAGGCGTTCCCCGAATCCTTTGCTCAGGCGTTCGGCGACAACCACCTCGTCGCCCAGTCGGGCCGGAACCGGAATCAGGATCTCGGCGCTGCCCTCCTGTTGGCGCTCGCTCTCCGCCCGGAGCTCTTCGTATGCGGTGATGCGCGCCTTGCTCTTGGCCTGCCGGGCGCGGGGCGACATCCGGATCCATTCCAGCTCCCGCTGCAGCGTCTTCTGCCGGGCCGATGCCTGCTTCTCCTCCTGCGACAGACGACGCTCCTTCTGCGCCAGCCAGGAGGAATAATTCCCTTCCCAGGGAATTCCGGCGCCCTGATACAGCTCCAGGATCCAGCCGGCCACGTTGTCCAGAAAGTACCGGTCGTGGGTGACCGCCACGACCGTTCCCGTGAACTCGGCGAGATACCGCTCCAGCCACCACACGCTCTCGGCATCGAGGTGATTGGTGGGCTCATCCAGGAGCAGCATGTCCGGCTGCTCCAGCAGCAGGCGGCACAAGGCAACCCGGCGTTTCTCGCCGCCGGAAATTTTGCTGACGTCTGCGTCTCCCGGAGGCAGCCGCAATGCGTCCATCGCGAGATCGATCTTGTGGTCCAGTTCCCAGAGACCCAGGCTGTCGATCCGCTCCTGCAGATTGCCCTGCTTCTCGAGGAGACGGTTCATCTGATCGTCGTCCATCGGCTCGGCGAATTGCGCGCTGATGGCATTGAACTGGTCCAGCAGCCCCTGCTGCTCCTTCACTCCTTCCATCACATTTCCCCGCACGTCCTTCTCGGGATCGAGCCGCGGCTCCTGCTCCAGATAGCCGATCTTGATCCCCGGAAGGGGACGGGCCTCGCCCAGAAAATCCTTGTCCACCCCTGCCATGATGCGAAGCAGGGTCGACTTTCCAGCGCCATTCGATCCCAGGACGCCGATCTTGGCCCCGGGATAGAACGCGAGATAGATGCCCTTGAGGATCTCGCGGGAGGGAGGGACCACCTTTCGGAGGTCCTGCATGGTGAAGATGTATTCGCCGGCCATAGGCGGTGGAAAATAGAATGCAGGAGAGGGAATCGCGAATAAAAAGGGCGCCCCAGCGGGGGCGCCCTCACTCTGCTCTGGGGACTGCCGGATCTAGCTGAGATTCTGATTGGCGATCTTGGCCAGATCGAACATGGTGACCTGGCTCCGGTTGTTAAACAACGGACGGAGCTTCTCGTCGGCGTTGATGGCCCGCCGATTCTTGGCATCCTGCAGCCCATTCCGTTTGATATATGCCCAGAGTTTACTGATGACCTGCGTCCGTGGCATCGGGCTGTTGCCGATGACTGCGGCGAGCTTTGCGCTGGGCTGCAAAGGTCTCATGAATGCTGGATTCGGGGCGCGCTTCTTACCGGAAGAGGATTTCTTTCTGGTGGTCTTCTTGGCTGCCTTCTTCCGTGTTGCTGGCCGACGTGAAGACTTCTTGCTGGACTTTTTCCTACCGGCAGTCTTTTTCTTGGTGGCCATCGCGAGTCTCCCTATTGAGTGAGAACTAGGCGTGCACCTCGGAACCAGCAAAACTACCGTGTCAAACAGTATACAGACTGCGTCCAGTTGCAATAGGCAAAATGAAATTTCCCCTCTGAAAACGGGAATTCGGGGTCAGGAATCGGTGAAGACCAGGCCGGCGCACACTCTGTTTCGCGCATGTTTTTGGGAGGATTTTGCCGTCACGAGTCAGCGCTGAGCACCGCCTCCAGAGCTTCCAGCGTGGGCTCGATCTCGAGGGGACGGTTGGCGCCGGGTGGTGGAGGATCCAACTCCTGGTGATATCGCAGCAGCAGACCGGGGTCCTTCAAGATGTGACCTGTAAGAATCCCCGCGACTCGGTCTGCCGGCTTGACGTCGCCCCGCTGCACCAGGCGGCGGAGTCCTGCAAGAGTGACAGCGCTGGCCGGCTCACAGCCCACTCCCGAAGCATCGATGACAGCCTTGGCCTCGAGCAGCTCAGAGTCGGGAACCGAGAGCACCACACCCTCGGTCTCCCGGATTGCCGCCACCGCCCGGTCGTATGAAGCCGGGTCTCCGATCTTGATTGCCGTCGCTACCGTCTCTGCTTTCACCCGGTGCCGCCGGGTGAACCCTTCAGCAAAGCTCCGGGCAAAGGGCGCGGCCCCTTCGGCCTGCACTGCTGCCAGTCGAGGCTTGCGCGCGATGAGTCCCCAGTCATGAGCTTCGGCCAGGGCTTTGCCGAACGCTGCCGTGTTTCCCAGGTTGCCGGCCGGAAAAACGATCCAATCGGGTGCATCCCAGGAGAGCTGCTGCAGCAGCTCGAAGACGATCGTCTTCTGCCCCTCGATGCGAAACGGGTTGATCGAGTTAAGCAGGTACACGCCGAGCTTGGTGCTGGCCTGATCCACCATCCGGAGGCACTGGTCGAAGTCGCCTCGAACCAGCAGAGTGCGCGCGCCGTACGCGAGCGTCTGCGCCAGCTTGCCGGTGGCGACGCCACCCGACGGGACCAATACCAGGGCCGGAAGTCCCGCCTGCGCCGCATAGGCAGCGAGAGACGCCGAAGTGTTTCCGGTGGAGGCACAGGCCACGGCACGGGCTCCGATCCGCAACGCCTGGGTCACCCCCACCGTCATCCCCCGGTCCTTGAACGACCCGGTGGGATTGTGACCTTCGTGCTTGAGCAACAGGTGCTCCACTCCAGCCCAGCGGTCCAGAGCGACTCGGTGAAGCAGTGGAGTGTTGCCCTCAGGGTAAGAAACGACCGATTCAGCTGACGGCAGCACCACCTCGCGAAAGCGCCACACGCCCGAGGAGGTCGCTCCTGGAGGTCCTCCCCTGCGCTCGGTAAAGCGGTGAATCAGCTGTGCCGGACTGATCTCCGGTGGCCGGTGACGCACCTCCAACAGTCCCTGGCAGAGCTTGCACCTCGTCGCTGGATCGGTCTCCAGAACCTCGTTCCCGCAGCTCATGCAGCTCTGCCAGCTGGCCGGCCTATTCGTCTGGAACTTCATCGGCTCTGCCTCTCGGGCTCGATCAATCGGGCGCCCCGGCGATCGATGCGGGAAATGCGGGCCCGACTCGGGAATCCCCTGGCGGCATAGGCAGCAGTCATCGCCTCACTCACCCGCCGGGCGCTTCGAGCGCCGCGTGCGAGGGCAAAGGCCGTGGGACCGGCACCCGAGATGGAGCTCCCCAGCGCACCGGCATCGAGCGCAGCGCGCTTTGCTTCCGCAAACCCGGGCAGCAGCCGCGTGCGAGCCGGCTCGGCGATCCGGTCATCGATCGCCCTGCCCAGCAGGGCATAGTCTCCGCTGGCCAGGGCCGCGACGATGGCTCCGACCTGCGCCGCCTGGTGCAGGGCCACCTCTCGGGACACATCCCGCGGCAGCACCGACCGCGCTTCGGCTGTGCGGAGTTGCTGCTCCGGTCGCACCAGCACGACCCACAACTCGTCAGGCACCGGCAGCTGGACCAGGTCTAGAGGGTCCAGGGAGCGGACCAGCACGATCCCGCCGAACAGGGATGGAGCAACATTGTCGGCATGGCGGCCCGATACGGATTCCTCCGCGGTGAGACATGCTCCAACCAGTGCCTCCCGATCGAGCGGATCTCCCAGCAAAGCATTGACGGCCACCGCCCCCGCCACGGCTGATGCGGCGCTGCCACCCTGGCCACCGGAGAGGGGAAGACCCTTGCAGACGCTCAGCGCGATTCCCCGCTTTCCCAGTCCCGGATCTCTCGCGCGATTCACCACCGCGGCTGCAGCCAGCCCTGCGGTGTGACGATTCGAATCCCTCGGTAGGTCGGGATGGCCCGGATCGAGGATGGAGATCCCTGGCACGCTCGACCACTCCGCTCGAACCGAGTCGCCATCGCCCTCCAACGCCAGCCCCAGGATATCGAGTCCCGGTCCGACATTGCCGACGCCGCCGGGGGCGAATGCGGTGACACTCCCGGTTCGGGTCACGCGCCGGCCAGCCGCAAAATGTCGTTGAGCACCCCGGCGGCGGTGACTTCGGCACCGGCGCCTGGCCCGGTGATAACCAGGGGGTTGGCCTTGTACCGGGCGGTGGTGAACACCAGCTGATTGTCGGAACCTTTGACCGCCGCAAAGGGACTCACCAGTGGAACCGCTCGTACTCCCACCGCGATCTTTCGGGCTGTCACACTCGCCACATACCGGAGCACGGCATCGGCTGCGCTCGCTTCACCTACCCGTTGCGCCCACGTCTCATCCAGCTGCTCCAGTCGAGTGACAAACTCATTCGGCGGCAGCGCGTGACCCCAGTCTGGGACCAGGGACTCCACTGAGTGAGTGGAGAGCTCGCCGGTGTAGCCGAGCAGACGTCCCAAGATCAGAGCCTTGCGTGCCACGTCCATACCCGAAAGGTCGTCACGCGGGTCAGGCTCGGTGTAGCCCAGCTCCATTGCCCGCCTGACTGCCCTGCTGAATGGAACGCCGGCGGACACCTCACTGAGCACGTACCCCAGAGTTCCCGAGAGCAAGCCCTCGATCCGATCCACCCGGTCACCCGATTCCACCAGCTTGTGATAAGTGTCGATGATGGGAAGCCCCGCGCCGACGGTTGCCTCGTGCAGAATCCGCCGGCCCCGGGCCCGCGCGGTCTGCCAGAGAGCGTCACTTTGGCTCCGAGAACCGGCAAGGGGACGTTTGTTCGCCAGTACGAGATCCATCCCGAGCGTGAGCGCCTGCTCCAGCACCGGTCCGGTCTCGTCCGCTGTGAGGTCTACCAGCACCGGTCTGGAGAGGGCATGAGATGAAACATGGGCCAGTGCCTCAGCGGTGCTCGCTGCGGTTCCTCCCGGTTCTCGGGCGAGCGGCCGTCCTTTGCTCTTGTGCCCGACCAGGGTCCGGAGGGCACTGGGAGCGATGCCTCCGGACCGGAACACGAATCCGGAGCGGTCGACGATCCCAACGATCCGAAGCGAGAGAGTGCGCCGCTTTACCCCGGTGACCAGTAAGGCCAGCGCTCGCCCGATCTGTCCAAAGCCGAGCAGAACCAGCTCCATGCGCTCCGGTCGGACCACCGCGCCGCCGGCGATTCGCGACAGCTGAAAGGCGCTGTGGATCCGACGTTGGGCTTCGGCTGCCTGGTCGGCGGACACCACCACGGAGATGTTCAGCTCGGAGGACCCCTGGGCGATGGCCACGACATTGATGTCTGCGGCCGCTAGTGCGCCGAACGTGGCAGCCGCCACGCCGGGTGTACCGTGCATCCCCAGCCCGACCACGGCAATGGTCGCCATGCCCGGGCTGACTTCTACCCCATCGATCTCGCGGCCCTCGATCTCGTGCTGGAATTCCTCCAACAGCCCCTGACGCGCCGCCGGTGCCAGCGGTTCGGGAACACTGAAGCAGATCGAGTGCTCCGATGACGCCTGTGATATGAGCGACACCGAGATTCTGCGGCCGTGCAAGGCGGAGAAGGTCCGGGCGGCAATGCCGGGACGCCCAGCATCCCGTTGCCGGTGACCGTGATCAGGGCCTGGTCTCCGGCGGCGGTCAGGGCTTTAACGGGCACCCGCCCGGGAGACACCTGCTCCGACACCTCGGTTCCGGGAGCATCAGGATGAGCAAACGGCCGCACGTGTACCGAGATCCGCCGCCCGGCCAGGGGGGTCAATGCTCGTGGATGAAGCACCTTCGCTCCGTAATAGGCGAG
>DATFQK010000191.1:0-6981 GCA_035264345.1 Gemmatimonadales bacterium
AGCGGGTCGATTTGACCACCGGCGTGCCGGAGAAGGATCCGAAGTACGGCACTACCGCGAAGAAGAACACCGAGGGCATCTGCCCTGCGGCGATCGGCTTCAAGGATCAGCAGCCCGCGGCCTACTCACCGGTTACCGGCTACTTCTACGTCCCGGCCAACCACATCTGCATGGACTATGAAGGCGTCGAGGTGAAGTACACCGCCGGTCAGCCGTACGTCGGCGCGATCGTGCGGATGTTCCCTGGCCCCGGCGGACACCGCGGCAATTTCATTGCCTGGGATCCGATGAAGGGCAAGGCTGTATGGCAGAACAAGGAGAACCTCGCGGCGTATGGCGGGGTGCTTACCACCGCCACTGGTCTGGTCTTCTACGGCACCATGGAAGGCTGGCTCAAGGGACTCGATGCCAAGACGGGTAAGACGTTGTGGCAGTACAAGACTCCGTCGGGCATCATCGGCAACCCCATGACCTATAACGGTCCCGATGGTCAGCAATATGTGGCCGTGCTCTCGGGCATCGGCGGCTGGGCCGGTATCGGCGTGGCTGCGGGCATTGGCGCCGAAGATCCGACTGCCGGACTGGGCGCGCTCGGCGCGTTCGGTGACGCGGGCAATTTCAGCACCCAAGGTGGCGTGCTGACCGTGTTCGGCCTGAAGAACATGCCCCCGGGCAAGTAAATCTTGGTCCTGGTGGAAGGCCGGGCTTTTCGTTCCGGCCTTTTACCCGGATAAATTGCAGAAGTGAGAGACGGCGCCGGGGTGCTGTGCGCTCCGGGGCCGTTCTCATTTATATGGGGAGGACCCGGCCGCACCCCGCTGCCGGAGCACCCCACTCAGGATGGGGTTTGGCATGCATCAACCGTCGAAAAGCTGGTACCGAGGAGTCCTGCTCGCGATCCTGGTTGTGCCTGTGCTGTCGGCGACGGCCTGGAGCCAGCGGCCAGCGCCACTCACGCCGGGGTTGCTCCGGGTCTGCGCCGACATGGACAACCTGCCCTTCTCCAACCAGAAGGGGGAAGGTTATGAGAACAAGATCGCCGAGCTGATTGCCAACGAGTGGCATTCGCGGCTGGAGTACACCTGGTGGCCGATCCGTCGGGGGTACTACCGGATGCTGAACGGCACCTATTGCGATCTGGTGATCGAGTCGCCGGTCGGTGTGGACCAGGCCGGCGCGACCAAGCCCTACTACCGGTCGGGATACATGTTCCTCTCCCGCCGGGGCAGTGGACTGGAAACCATCAATTCGCTCGCCGACCCTCGGCTCAAGAAGCTGAAGATCGGCGTCAACCTGTTCGTCTCAACCGATGGGGAGCACTCGCCTCCGGAAATGGCGCTCAGCCGTTACGGAGTGGTAGGAAACCTGGTGGGATACAGCGTGGCCTACGACGACAGCACTCGCCCGGAAGACATCATCAACGCGGTGGCCAAGAAAGACGTAGACGTGGCCATCGTCTGGGGGCCGCAGGCCGGGTACTTCGTCAAGAAGTCTGCGGTACCGTTGGTGCTGACACCGCTGGCAACGGAAATCGATTCGGCAACCGGGTATCCCATGAGCTATAACATCGGCATGGCGGTGCGCCGCCGGGACCATGAGTTCCGGGACAGCCTGCAGACCCTGCTGAACCGCAAACATGCCGAGATCCTGGGCATCCTCAAGCAGTACGGAGTCCCCGCCTTCCCGGTCAAGGAGGAGAAGGGGGATGACGACGACGGTCCCAAGACCTCGGCTCCCCCAGCGACCCCGCCGTCGGACTCGACTCGCGCTTCGAAGCGGTAGCGGGCACTCCCTCCCTGAAAGGATCGAACCTCCCGGATGGCCAGACGCCACGTATTCCTCGGCATCGCCGTAACGCTCTGTGCTTTCATCTCGAGGCTGCAGGCGCAGGAGCTTCGGGACCAGTACCATCAGGCACCGAGAGACACCGTTGCCCAGGAGGTGTACGACGGGTGGAAGCAGTTCAACCTCAACTGCGCCCGCTGCCATGGGGAAGACGTTCAGGGTACCACAATCGCACCCCACCTGATCCTGTCGCTGAAGCCGGATGGTCCGATCAACACCAAGGAACTTTTCATCCAGACGGTCTGCGCGGGGCGGCCCGCCAAAGGAATGCCCTCCTGGTGTGCGCTGGGGATGGAGCTTCCGACAATAGAGAAGATCTACGCCTATGTGAAAGGCCGGAGTGACGCCAAGATCGGACCCGGCCGACCAGCGGTGAAGACCGGGACTTAAAGATGACTCTTGGCTTGACCGGTGCCGGTCGCCTGCTGCTCCTGACCCTGGTCACGATCTGCTCGCCCATATCGGCGGAGGCTCAGCAGCGGCAGGAAACCCTCGCATCGTACCCGGTCGCCTTCTATGGCAAGGGCGCCAATTCGCTGGAAAAGAACGATCCCCAGGTCGCCGGCACGACCGACAGCATTCTCCGTTCCGATCTCCAAGCCTCAGGACGCTTCCGGCTCATTCCTCCAGAGCAGCTATCCCGCGCACTCTCGGACACCGGCAGGGCCGGCGTGGACTGCATCAGCCTCGACTGCCGCCGGACGATCAGCCGCAAATTGGGAGCTGCGTGGATGGTGACCACGAAGCTCAGCAAGACCAGCAATCTGATCTGGTATCTCTCCGGTCAGCTCGTCGATGTGCGGAGCGGACGGCGGCTGCTCGACGATGAGTTCGAGCTGAAGGGAATTGCGGAGGACATCGCGAAGGGGGGGGCGCACTCGCTGGCCCGTCGCATCGTCGCTGCCGTCGAGAAGGCGGCTCCGGTTGCCTTGGCCGCGACCCGCCTCGATGTCCAGACCGTCAGGTCGAAGCTGGCCGCTGGGACCGAGAGCAATCCGCCCGATCTGAGCAAGACCGACCTCAGCGGCTTGGACCTCAATGGAATCGACTTCAAGCGGGCCAACCTAACCGGGGCTCGGCTCGCGGGGACCAAGCTGGTGGGGGCAAATCTCTTCACCTGCGACTTGACCGACGCGGTCCTCACCGATGCCGACCTCTCGAAGGCCAATCTGGATGGCAGCGTGCTGCGCCGGGCCAACTTTCGGGGGGCCAATCTCGAAGGCGCCAGCCTCTTCGCCACAATCATTGAGTCGGCGGATCTCACCAGCGCCAACCTGGCCGGCACCCGGATTATCGGATATCTGCGGGCCGCGAAGCTAGGGGGAGCCAGTCTGCGCCACGCGAATGCCGGCGCCGATCCGGGCAACCAGTCCATGGGGGTCATGCGAGCGACCTTCGTTGGCGCCGACCTGAGCGGGGCCGACCTGTCCGACGCCAATCTGTTTAAGGCCGACCTCTCCCACGCCAATCTGACGAACGCTAAACTGGTCCGAACCAATCTCATGAACGCGGACCTCATTCAGGCCGATCTGACGCGAGCCGATCTGACCGGCGCCAAGCTGGCCAAGGCGAACATCGACGAGGCCGACTTTACCCAGGCTGTGGGTGTCGATCGAATCGAGGGACTGGATCAGGCCCGCAACCGGGAGAAGGCGAACTTTGATGCGAAATGATACCAGCACAGCGAATCTCGTCCTGATAGCCCTCGGCGTCGCCGTATTTCTCACCGGGTGCAAGGAACAGCCCGCCCTGGGCGGCAGGGCTGATACGGCAGCAGAGATATCGTCGCCAACTACATCCGGCCGGGAGCTGGCCTATGTCACCAACGAGGATTCCCAGAATCTGACCGTCATCGACACGCGTACTGACAGTGTGGTAGCAACCATTCCGGTCGGCACACGGCCTCGCGGCGTCAAGGTCAGTCCTGACGGAAGGACAGTGTACGTGGCGCTCAGCGGATCTCCCAAGTGTCCTCCCAGCATGCCGGACGAGGAGTGCGAAAAGCTGAAGGCGGATAAGACGAAGGACGGCATCGCCGTGGTCGATGTGGCGGCTCGCCGGGTCACCCGGGTTTTGCCGGGCGGCTCCGATCCCGAGCAGTTCGACATCAGCAACGATGGGAAACGGCTCTATATCTCGAACGAAGATGCCGGCACGGCGTCTATCGTGGATGTCGAGAAGGGAACCATCGATACGACGGTCAAGGTGGGGGCGGAGCCTGAGGGCGTTCGCATCAGTCCCGATGGCAAGCTGGTGTACGTTACGGCCGAGAGCGACACCTCCATTCGGGTGCTGGACGGCGAAACGGGAGCCCCGAAAGGCCGGATCAAGGTGGACCGGCGCCCCCGGGATGTGGCCTTCTCGCCTGATGGCAAACGGGCCTACGCCACCGCAGAAGTGGGCGGCACCGTCTCGGTGATCGACGTCCCCAACAATCGCGTCCTGACCACCATCAAGCTCCCCCAGGATGCCAAGCCCATGGGGGTACGTCTCTCCGCTGATGGCAACAAAGTCTACGTCGCGACCGGACGCGGTGGTACGGTGGTCGTCATCGATCCCAGGAACAATCAAATCACCGGCTCGGTCAAGGTCGGGCAGCGGCCCTGGGGCCTCGCCCTCACTCGGGACGGGAAGAAACTGTACACCGCGAACGGTCCCTCCAACGATGTGAGCGTGGTAGATACCGAGAAGCTGGCGGTGATCGCCACCGTGCCTGTGGGCAAGATCCCCTGGGGCGTGGCAATCGGGCCCGCACCGACCCGGGAATGATTGCCGGCCGCTGGCTCGCTGCGGCGGTGCTGCCCCTCCTGATTGCGGCAGACGTTTCGGGACCGGTTCCCAATGCGTTTCGATTCGAGGTGAACGCGACCCCGGAGCTGCACCGGCTCTGGGAATCCAGCTCCTCCGCCAAAGCAGAACGAGTGGCCTGTCTCGCCGCCACCCTCGAAAGTGATACCGTTCGAATCTCTCGTGTGGTGCCGCTCGAATCGGGGCTGTCGGACTCGCTGGGGATTTCCGCTGCTGCATCATTGGACACCTGCGGTCCGCCCGAGTGGCGGGGCACCGTCCACACCCATATCGCGCTGAAGGACGGACAGCGCCCCTACTCTCTCTTCTCGGGCGCCGATCGCGGGGTCATGATGCTGTGGTGGAGGCGGTGGAGCGTGGCCGGTGTCTTCTGTCTGCTGTACAGCTCCAAGGAGGTAATCTGTGAGATCGAAGGCCCCGATGGCGCGGTGATCTTCCCCCGGGCGCGCTATTGATCCCAACGCGCGAAAGAGCCCTCCTCCTCGCGCTCGCCCTGGCGAGTATCGCCTCTCTGCAGTTAGGCGCCCAGAACCGGCCCCAGGCCACCTTCCGATTCAGTCAGCAAGCCGGCGCCACCCTCCAGGCCATGTGGCGGGAGAGTGTCGCGACCAGGGAGGAGCGGGTCGCCTGTCTGGCGAGCACCATTCGGAGCGACACCGTATTCGTGACCCGGGTCTCCCCACTCGAGCCGGAGGACGCCGATTCGATGGGCATTTCCGCCACCAAATCGGTGGACCAGTGCGGGCCGCCCACCTGGTCCGGTACCCTGCATACCCACATTGCCATGTATTCGGATAGCCTGCCATCCACCCGCTTTTCTGCGCAGGACCGAACCGCCATGCGTCTCTGGTACGATCGCTGGCATGCCAACGGAGTCTTCTGTCTGATTTATAGCGCTCGGGATGCCCACTGCGAGGCGGATGGGGTGGCTGGTGGCATGCGCTCGCAGCCGCGGGTGGTCAACGAGTAGCTCGCGCGCCAGCAGACTTCCTACATCGGGCGTCGGGCGGCCTCCTCGGGGTTGTCGACACATCCCGGCACGGTGCGGCCATCGCTGGCTCCAGGTGCACGCCGAACACCGGCACGATCAGCCTGGTTTCGGGTCGCCACCAGATCGAAACAGAACGTCACCTTGTCGGCCACCTTCACGGTGCCCGCTGGCCCTCCGCTGAATGGCTTGATCCCAAAATCAGTCTGCTTGGCGACGAAGCTCCCGCCTGCCCTGATGGTGTCTCTGCCGATCCTGACGTCTGCCGTCACCGGCACCTTTCGGGTCCGTCCCTCCATGGTGACGTCGAGTTGCATCTGCATCTTGCCGCTCTTC
This sequence comes from Gemmatimonadales bacterium, assembly GCA_035264345.1. GTDB lineage: Bacteria > Gemmatimonadota > Gemmatimonadetes > Gemmatimonadales > GWC2-71-9 > CAVVWJ01. Next base: position 5,978 of record DATFQK010000191.1, read on the forward strand.
GCATCGAGCGAGTCAGCGGCGAAGGTCATCTCCGGGTACTTGTCAACGTGCAGCACTTCGGTCCGCATGGCCTCCGTGACCTTCCGGATCTCCGCCGTATCCGGCGGAGTGAGCACTTCCAAACTGTCCGTCGGCACTTTGAGCGAGAGGCGGGAAGTGGTCTGTCCTGGGTGGTACATGAGGGTTCCCGTAATCGACCGGGCGCGAATCACATGCGCGTGGCCGGCAAAGCCGAAGAGGCCCGCCTTACCGGTCTTCACCACCAATCGACTACTGGGATCGACGTGGTACACCACGGAGTCGGCCTGGGCCTGAGCCCACAGCGCGGGCCGGGCGAGTGCCAGCAAGAGGGGTACGAGCACTAGGATGTGGCTGAACATCGACGTCTACAGCTCCATTCCGTGGCCTACGAGATCGGCCGCCGAGTCAGGAACGAGCCAGGTTTCCGGCGCGCCAACCAACCGTCCAGACCCCATGTCCGCCCTGCCCGGGCAAAAAAGAACGCCAGCATCAGGAAGAACAGCACCAGGTGAAATCCCTGCTGCCCGGGAGACATCCACTGAGTGGCCAACCCGTAGTTGACCACCAGAACCAGACCGACCACCGACGCAAGCCCGGTCAGCAGCCCCAGGGTGAGGCCAAGTCCGGCGGCCGTCTCGCCCCAGGCGGTAAGCTGGGCGAAGACGCTGCTGTGAGGAATTACCGTCCCCTCGAGAAAGTGCTTGTAGAAGGTGAGTGGATTGTCGGACGCCTGCTTGGCCACGATCTTCGGCATTACCGCCAGCCAACGTTCGCTCACGGCCGGAACCGGCACGATCCCACCCCAGAGCAAAACGGTCATTTTCGTGAGCAGTGACTTCACGAAATAAAGACCAACAACGATCCTCAACATGGCGAGCCATTCGGCAGGGTGATCCATCAAGGCTGATCGCTGAGGCATCGTTGTGAGACCCTGGTGAGGGTGCACCATCCGAGTTCCTACCTGTAGCTCCGAGCTGCCAGCT
>DATFQK010000192.1:0-3709 GCA_035264345.1 Gemmatimonadales bacterium
CTTCATCGAGATCCGCGGGCACCGGACGAAGAGCCAGTCGGCTGATGTCCACTATTTCCCGCTGACCCTCGGAATCATGTTTTAAGCAAGCCGTACATGCGGTACGGCGGTACGGCGGTAAAAGATGCACCTCATCCCGAGCGCAGCGAGGGATCTACAGGGATTCCGGAAACCCGGTAGCGGGGATCTAGGCCAGCGGTTCGCGGTTTTCCCCGAGCACCTCCCGGATGAAGGCACTCTTACCTTCGGTGTAGCGGCTGCGGTCGCGGCCGTGGCGCTCCGCGAGCTCACGCTTCAGCACCGCATAAGCATCCCGCACTTTGGAATCGGCCCGAAGCGCGTCACGGAAAGCGAGGGCCCGCCGCCAGGCTCTACCCCCGTAGCGCACGACATGCACCAGGTGGGTACGGGCCGCGCCACGCCCAAACACGAGGTGCCCCGGAACGCCGGCCTCCGCCGCATAGTCGTAGCCTAGCGGCACCAAGGCAGCGATGTAGGGCGCCGGGTCGGTGGCCTCGGGACCGCCGACCAGGATATCCAGCAGCGGCTTGGCCACGAGACCCGGTACACTGGTACTGCCATAATGCTCGATGGCAATCGCCAGGTCGCCCAGGGCGGCGTGCAGACGTGAGGCCTCGTCGGCGAATAACTCAGCCCATTGGGGCGTCCATTCGGCGAGCTGCACGATGCCGTGAGGCAGACCCGGCAACGCGGAATGGCTCATGAGCTCTGCTGCATCCCTCGTTCCTTTGAACCGAAGCGCCCGTAAGCTGCATGCGCTTGTTAGGCCGCCGGCCCGCCCGCATTGTTCGTTCCCCAATCCACCCACAGGAATGGGCGCTCTGCTCGCATCGCCGCTGAGTCTAGGATCTCGATTTGGACGCCGAGCGCTTCCGTTTTGCGGAACTCTTGCGACGTCCCGAGCTACGCCCCTTGGGCGAGGGGACCTTCGCGCCCTTCTTCCGCGCTTCCGAAAGCCCGATTGCGATCGCCTGCTCCCGACTCTTCACCTTGCCTCCATGACCTGATTTCCCACTCCGCAGGGTACCGCGCTTGCGCCGGCGCATCGCGCTCTCGACCCTCTTACTTGCTCCTTTGCCGTACCGTCGCCGCCCCGACTTACCTGAGGATTTCTTCTTCGCCGCCATTGTACCTCCCCGAATGTGGCGTAAACCTGAGGTGAGACCGATCCGTCCAATGACAACTAGCCCCAAACTGGCTTCCGCTACTCGTGCGTCGGCCGAACCGACCGCGCTTCAATTGAGGCGACTTGGCCGCTCGCGCATTCTCCTACGTTCCCTTGAAGTGAAGCGCCCGCGCAGCGCGTGCGCTCGTTAGCCGGGAGAACTAGAGGTTTCGGGATGCGTGCGGTCGACCGTGGGGCGGCTCACCGCAAATGCCAGCACTACTGCCCCCAGCGTGATTGCGACGTCTGCAACGTTAAAGGTCCAAAATCGCGCGGCCCCGAGTCCGACATCTATGAAGTCCACCACGCCGCGGGTCGATCGGAGGCGGTCTACCGCATTGCCGAGTGCACCGCCTGTGACCAGAGCCAGCGCAGTGGCAGGCAAGGCTAAGCCGAAAGGAACGCGCCGGTACAGCGCACCCAGCACTAGGAGTGCCACTATTACGAGGAGAATCAAAACCGCACGGGAGTAGGAGCCGAATGAGAGACTCATCGCCCCACCCGGATTGTACGCCAAGGTGAGCCGGACCACATCGCCCAGGACTGCATGCGGAAGATGTGCTGGAGCAAGCATCGCCTCGGCGACACGCTTGGTGGCGCAGTCAGTCAGCAGAATGACTAGAGTCACCGGCCAGAAATAACGGGCTTTTCGGGTCCAGGTCATTCCGGAAGCTGCTCCCATCATTGGGTGTCCGCAAGAATTCTCGGTTCTGCCCGAGCACTGGAACAACGCGAGGGCCTGCGTCATCGAGTGCGCTCAGCGTAACGCGGGACCCCATACAGCTCCGCCCCTTCGCTGCGCTCAGGGTGACAACGTTCGCGCCGTTCTACAGCCTGACCGCCCGACCCCCCGACCTTCTACCGCCCCACCGCTATGCCCGGCGATGGCTTGCTCGGCACCGGCTGGACCAGACTCCGGGGTCCCCGTGGCAACAGCTCGGGCATGGTCGCCAGCTCGAAGGCGGTGACCGCCATGACCGCCGCGGCCTGCTTCAGATCGCCCTCGACGGCGTGGTCGTAGGTGTCGGTCTGGGAGTGGTGCGTGTGGTCGTAGCCCCGCGGCAGCTGATCGAAGTTGAACCCTGGCACTCCATACGGTAAGAACGAGAGATGGTCGGTGCCGCTCTTATCCGCCTCCCGCACACTGTCTGCATCGAGCTTCGCAACCGGCGCGAGGAGCTGCTGCCAGAGCTGCTTGAGCTCGTTGCGACCCTGAAGCGCCTGGCCAGTGATCGCGCCCGTTCCATTATCCAGCACCAGCACCGCCTGGATGCTGTCGGCCTCCGGCTCATGTTGGGCCGCATAGGCGCGGGAGCCGAGCAGGCCCTGCTCTTCCCCACTGAACAGAATGAAGCGGATCGTGCGCTTCGGCTTGAGCCCCGACCGGGCAATCGCGCGGGCAGTCTCCAGCACTACCATAGACCCGGTGCCGTTGTCGGTGGTCCCGGTGCCGAGGTCCCAGCTGTCGAGGTGAGCGCCGAGGATGACGACCTGGCCGGGCCGTTCGCTGCCCCTGATCTCGGCCACGGTATTCCATTGCTGGACCGGCGACTTGCCGAGCTGGTTCTGCACCCGCGCTTCGACTTTGGGCGTCACCCCTGCCCCGATAAGCCGGGTGAAAAGGGTGTAGTCCTCATGGGAGACGACCAGACTCGGCAGAGGCGACAGCCGGTTAGGCGAGCCGCTCATGGTCATCAGTCCGTGCTCCTTGGATCCGTCGATCAGGGTTCCGAGAGCACCGGCGGCCTTGAGCACGTAGGGGAGGTCCAGCTGGAACTGGCGCCGCGCCAGAACCGCCGGGGCCGAGGTGTCAGCTGTCAGAGTGGCGCGAAGCTTTCGTTGCTCATCCAGACGCGCCGAATCCCGCGCCGTCATTACCGGGCCGTCAGGGTTCCACAGCGGGAACGGCGGCCGGGGCAGGACCCAGGCTCCTTTGACCTTCGATTTGTAAACGGCGAGGCTCTCGGGGGTGGAGAGATCGGTCAGGACAACCGGACCGGCCACGCTCTTCCCGCTGGTCCCTTCGGTCCAGGCCCAGCTATGCGCGGTGATCGCCCGGCTGAACGGCTGGAGCAGCCGCAGGGTAGCATCGCCCCGCTGCCAGGTGACGCCGAACTCATACGGCTCCATTCTGCTCGTGAGACCGTAAGCCTGAAAGCGGGAAGCGGTCCATTCGTTGGCTCGGCGCATGGCGGGAGAGCCGGACAGCCGGGGACCGATGACGTCGGTGAGATGCTGCAGGTTCTGCATCACCTCGGAATGATTCATGGCCTGGTCGATCAGGCGGCCCACCCCGGCGGTGTCGACCGATGACTGTGCTGCGAGCGGCGCGGGGATCGCGAACACGATAAGGCAGGGGAGAAATCGCATGGAGCTTCGGCCCCTTAGGCGAGCCTGGGATAACCAGGAGTGTTGAGTCATGAAGTTCCTCACTACCGGGTGCAGTACGGCGTATGACAGTACGCCACTCTCGGGGTGTCATCCCGAGCGGAGCGAGGGAGACGGACCCTCAAGGTTGATCCG
>DATFQK010000193.1:0-6524 GCA_035264345.1 Gemmatimonadales bacterium
CATGAAATGAAGCCGCTGCACCACCTCGACCCCGGGCCAGTTGGCCTCCACAATGAACGCCGAGATCTTCTTGGGGCCGGTGCGGGCCATCACGACCATCAGCTCTGCAATCGTGCCGTTGGTGCACCACAGCTTCTCGCCATTCAGGATGTAGCTCTTTCCGTCCTCGGAGAGCGTAGCCGTGGTGCTCAATCCCGCCGGATCTGACCCGACATGGTTCTCGGTCAGCGCAAAGGCCGACACCGCACCCTGAGCCAGCCGGGGCAGATACTTCTTCTTCTGCGCTGGGGTGCCAAACAGCTTGAGCGGGGTAGGGACGCCAATCGACTGCGCTGCGGAGAGCAGGGCAGTGAGGTTCCCGTCTTGGCTGGTCACCAGGCCCACCGCGTGGGTGTAGCTGTACTGGCTCAGGCCCAGGCCGCCGTACTCGGTCGGGATCTTGATACCGAAGGCGCCGATCTCCCCCAATCCCTTGACGATCTCGGGCGGGATCTTGCCGTCCCGGTCGATCTTGTCACTGTCCACCCGCTCCTGCATGAACCGCTCGAGCTTTTCCATGAACGGTTTGGCCCGGGCCAGATCGGCCGGATCCGGCTGGGGGAAGGGATGCACCAGGTCGAGCCGGAAGTTCCCCTCGAACAGCTCCCGCACGAAGCTGGGCGCCTGCCAATCCTTTTCTCTCGCTGCCTCGGCGACTTCGCGGGCTTCCTGCTCCGTGGCCAGCGGAGTGTGAGTAGTCCGGACCGGTTGGGTGAGAAGATCAGTCATGGATCGAGGGCTCGGTGGAGGTTGAGGTGACAGGGGCGCCGCGGAGACCGTGCAGCACCAGGGAGATCACGTGACGCTTGCGGCGTTCCAGCGCGTCAGGGTCACGCAGGCTTACGCCGACCGCCGGTGCGACGGTGCGCGCATGGATCAGGGGAAACCAGCAGAGCGAGATGATGCTGAGCAGCAGCTGAGAGGCTTCGCCCGAGGGCGAGTCGTCCAGGCCCAGCTCCGCGCTGATGGCGGCAAGTGCCTCCTGGCCGGCGGAGAGATGGTCCACCCCGGCCGGCGGCGGGGCGTTGCTCAGTGCCTCGCGCTCGATCAAGCGAATGAAGTAGGGACGGGCCGCCAGAAAGTCGAAGTAATCGGAGACCGCGCCCGCCAGAATCGTCTCCGCACTCTCATTGCTCGCCAGCGCCCGCTCGCGGCCCACCCGCACCGCCTCGCGTACCTCAGTCAGCGAGCGGTCCAGAACCGCCTGGTATAGCTCGGCCTTGGTCCGAAAGAAGTAGCCCGGAGTGCCGCGGGAAACACCGGCAGCGGCACCAACCTGGGTAAGGCTGGTGGCGTCGAACCCCTGCTCGGCAAACAGTCGCTCCGCCGCGTCGAGGATGGCTCCCCGGCTTCGATCGGCGTCTCGAGTGCGGTCGGGCGCTGTGGCCAATTGGGTCCCGTGCAACAGGTTGCAGCTTGCTTGCTGTTCAGCAAGTTAGCTATCCGGCACGGGCCCGTCAACTGACGACCTGGTCCTCACTCGCAAGGAGCTGGGATGGTGATGCTTGCCCAGGCGGATGGGGTGCCATGCGGCGAAATTAAGAAATGTGAAATGCAATGGACGCATTGCAAGCGAGGGCGGCCATATTGGGAACTTTGGACCTGGCAAACACTTGACGTCGACTTGATTCGCAGTCGGCATTGGTCGTGGGTCACTTGTCGGAGAGAGTACCATGCAGTCATGTACGATGCACCTCAACTTACTATCCATTTCCCTTACCGCGCTTGTCGCCTGCAGTGATAGCACCGATTCGCCGACTGCCCCAGTGGAGCCGGTAGTTACCACAGCGGAAGCGGCCACCGGACCCTCGTTTGTCCAGGTGAGCGGCGGAAACGAGCACACCTGCGGGATTGCGCCGACGAATCCACGCCTCCTTTGCTGGGGCATTGGGATGTTCGGAGATGGCAACGGCTTCAACTATGAACCGAGGCCGCCAACTCCGACGTACTACACCGAGAAGAGCTATCGGGTGGTGAGTAGCGGCTACAGCCATACCTGTGCGATTACAACCCAGAATTATCTGTTCTGTTGGGGTCGGAACTATTACGGGGAGCTCGGCGACGGGACGCTCATTGAACGAGTGAAACCCACCAGGATTGGAGGCACACGGCTGTTCCGCCAGGTTGATGCGGGACGCAACCACACTTGCGCGATTGCCGCAGCAGACAACAAGGCCTGGTGTTGGGGTGACAATTCAGCCGGCAAACTGGGCGACGGCACCACCACCGACCGGCTCACGCCCGTGCTCGTAGCGGGCGGACGGCAGTTCCGGGAGATCGCTGTTGGCGACGGTCATACCTGCGGCATCACCATGGCCGGTAAGGCCTTCTGCTGGGGAAGCGATCAGTATGGCCAGATCGGCAACGGGGCTGGCGTCACCAATCGGAGCACGCCGACGGCGGTCTCCGGGAGCCTGGTGTTTCGTCAGATCGCCTCGATGTGGTTTCACACCTGCGGCGTCACCGTGGACCGGACATACTGCTGGGGCCAGAACGACTCCGGACAGCTGGGGGATGCGAGCCGGACGACCCGCTTTGCCCCTCGCCAGGTGGTCGGTGGAGTCGTTTTCGACCGGGTGAGCGTCGGCGCGGGGCACAGTTGCGGAGAGAGTGAGGCAAATCGGGCCTGGTGCTGGGGGGCAAACAATGCGGGCCAACTCGGCAATGGCACGACGACAACCCGGCTCAAGCCGGTGGCCGTCTCCGGCAATATTGCCTTCCGTCAGGTGAGCACTGGCAGTTCGCATACTTGCGGCGTGGCCACGAGCGCGATTGCCTACTGTTGGGGCTGGAACCGGGCAGGCCAGCTTGGCGACGGGACCACCACCAACCGGTCTACGCCGGTTGCGGTGAGATAGCCTGCGGCGCAGACCCAGACTCCATTACACCGGTACCGTTTCCGGGGGCGTGACAGCAGCCTCGTTTCGCTCCCCGGTACGGATCCGATACACCTGGGCGACGTCGAGCACAAAGACCTTGCCGTCTCCAACTTCCCCGGTGCGGGCGCTTTTGAGGATCGCATTCACCGTGGGCAGCACGAACGACTCGGATACCCCGATCTCGAGCCGCACCTTCTCCTGCAGGTCCACCTTCACCGTAGTTCCCCGATATGTCTCGACCCGCTCGGTCTCCCCGCCGTGGCCCAGGACGCGGGAGACGGTGAGCCCCCGCACCTCGTTTCGATAGAGCGCCTCCAGCACCTCGTTCAAGCGGTCGGGCCGGATGATGGCGACAATCAGCTTCATGACGGGGATCTCCTATCGGACTGAGGCGGTGGCCGGGACCAACGCGGCGGAGAGCTCTTCGGCCACGAGCACGTCGGGGTGCACCAGGATCGAGCCTTCGCCGCTGGCATAGGCCTCTTCGCCGTGCTGGCTCAGGTCCATGCCCACACCTTCGATCCGGGGCACCGCTCGGAGTGACATCACCAGGCCCAGTCCCTTCAGAATGGCGAATGTCATGATCCCGGCGTAGGCGGCAGCGCTCAAACAAGCGAGCGCTTGAACCGCGAGCTGATGCGGGTTTCCGAACAATAGGCCGTCGCTGCCGGCCGGGTTCCAGAGCTTTTGGGCCAGTACGCCGGTCAGCAGGGCACCGGTGAGTCCCCCGACTCCGTGGCCGGCGAACACGTCGAGCGAATCGTCGATCCGGGTACGGGAGCGGAGCTGAATCATGAAATAGCTGGGGAACGGCGCCACAGCGCCGAGGATCAGGGCGCTCAGCGGACTGATGAATCCCGCGGCCGGCGTGACCGCGACCAGTCCAACCACAATTCCAGTCGCCCCCCCGACCGCAGTAGCCTTACCGGTGCGGAAGTAATCCAGCAGGGTCCAGGCGACCAGCGCGGCTGCGGGAGCCAAAAACGTGTTGGTGAACGCGAGGCCTGCAAGCCCGTTGGCCGCGAGCGCGCTCCCACCGTTGAATCCGAACCAGCCGAACCAGAGCAGGCCGGCACCCAGCAGCACAAACGGCACGTTGTGAGGGAGGACGGCCGTTCGCCCGTAGTCCTTTCGGGAGCCGAGTACCAGTGCCGCCACCACGGCCGAAACTCCGGCGTTGATGTGCACTACTGTCCCCCCGGCAAAGTCCAGCGCCCCGCGGCTCATGAGCCATCCACCCCCCCAGACCCAGTGCGCCACCGGGGCGTACACCAGCAGTGTCCACAGGGTGATGAATGCGACATAGGGACCGAACCGCATCCGCTCGACCACGGCACCCGAGATCAGGGCCGCGGTGATGATGGCGAAGCTGGCCTGGTAGGCCATGAACAGCACGTGGGGAATGGTGCCTTTTGCCTCGGTGCCCACGCCGTGCAGGCCGATGTTGGCCAGACCGCCGAGGAACGGCCCGCCATCGCTGAAGGCAAGACTGTATGCCGCAAGTGCCCAGGTAACCCCGACCACGCCCAGCGCCACGAAGCTCATCATCATGGTGTTGAGCGAGTTCTTGTTCCGCACCAGTCCGCCATAGAAGAAGGCGAGTGCCGGGGTCATGAGCAGCACCAGCGCGGTCGAGACCAGCATCCAGGCGGTGTCGGCGGGGTTGATGGGTTGCACGTTGGGGTTCCATTCCTGGTTGAGAGTCACCAGTCACGAGTCCCGAGTCGTGGTCACGAACCGTGAGTGTCATCCTGAGCGCAGCGAAGGATCTGCTGCGCGACCGGCCAGATCCTTCGGTCGCTTCGCTCTCTCAGGATGACACCGCGTCTCGCGTCTCGTGACTCGCGACTACTTAAGCATCGTAATACAGGAAAAACTCATACGGATGTGGCCGCAGATTGACCGGAGCGATGTCCTTGCTCCGCTTCATTGCGATCCAGGTTTCGATCACATCGGGAGTGAAGACGTCGCCTTCGAGCAGGAACTGGTGGTCCCGTTCCAGCGCGGTCACCGCTTCGTCCAGCGAGCCGGGAACCGTCTTGATCGTCTGCTTCCGTTCGTCGTGCAGTTCGTACAGGTCCTCGTCGATGGGTGCCGGCGGCTCCAGCTTGCGCTTGATCCCGTCCAGCCCCGCCATGAGGAGCGCCGAAAAGGCCAGGTACGGGTTGGCCGTAGGATCCGGCGCCCGAAACTCGATCCGCCGCGCCTTGGGGTTGCTGGAGTAACAGGGGATCCGGCAGATCGCCGAGCGATTGCGGGCGGAGTACATCAGATTGACCGGCGCTTCGAATCCGGGGACCAGCCGGCGATAGCTGTTGGTGGTGGGAGCGCAGAGCGCCAGCAGCGCCGGAGCGTGCTCGATCAGACCGCCGATGTAGTGCCGGGCCGTCTCCGAGAGGAGCGCGTAACCATTCTCGTCGTAGAACAGCGGCTTGTCCGCTTTCCACAGCGACTGGTGCACGTGCATGCCTGAGCCGTTGTCCCCGAAGAGCGGCTTGGGCATGAAAGTGGCCGTGAGCCCCAGACTGTGGCACACATTCTTGACGATGTACTTGTACACCAGCAGCCGGTCCGCCGTTTTGACCAGCGTGCCAAACCGGAAGTCGATCTCCGCCTGACCGGCCGAGGCCACCTCATGGTGCTGAACTTCGACCGGAACTCCGGCCTCGATCAGCGCGAGCATGATCTTGGAGCGCACATCCTGCAGCCGGTCAACCGGAGGAACCGGGAAGTAGCCCTCTTTATGGCGAGGGCGGTGGCCCAGGTTCGGCACCCCATTCCGGCCCGAGTTCCACACGCCCTCCTCGGAGTCGATGTGGTAGTACCCCTCGTGGGCGTTCTGGTCGAATCGCACCGAGTTGAAGATGAAGAACTCGGCCTCGGGTCCCCAATACGAGGTGGTCGCGATTCCGGTGGTCTTGAGGTACTCCTCAGCCTTGAACGCCACGAACCGGGGATCGCGGGTATACGGCTCGAGCGTCAGCGGGTCGTAGATGTTGCAGGTCAGCGAGAGCGTCGGCACCGTGAGCACCGGATCGATGAATGCGGTCGATACGTCGGGCAGCAACAGCATGTCGCTCTCATTGATCGCCTGAAAGCCCCGGATAGAAGACCCGTCGAAGCCCAACCCCTCCCGGATCATCGCCTCGTCCAGCGTCGCGGCCGGGATCGAAAAGTGCTGCCAGGTCCCGGGCAGGTCGCAGAACTTCACGTCCACCACCTGGATTTTCTTCTCCTTGATCAGCTCCATCACCTGCTGTACGTCGCTGGTGGTGGATGGATGCGGGTCAGCTGCGGGTCGAACCGTCGTGGCCATGGATTTCTCGGGTTGGGGTCAGGTGTTGTCGGGCTCTAAAAGACGATGCCCCCGCGTGAATTCGTCGAACGCGGGGGCATCAGCGGCACAGAGACTACTCAGGCCAAGGTCCAGGCGGTTCGACCGAAGGCAAGCTCCGGTTTCGCTGACCACCAGGATTGGGATTGAGAAGGATTGGGCGGAACATGGTGTCTCGTTTGAGGGCCTAAGAAGGTTGCCTGGCCTCAGTATAGGACCTGTTGCGCTCTCTGTCAAGTCATTTCTGCATGTCTTGCACGAAACCTTGAACA
>DATFQK010000194.1:0-4866 GCA_035264345.1 Gemmatimonadales bacterium
ACTGTGACTGTCAAGCCGTGCCGCTCCGCCTCCCCTACACCCTGGCTGCTCCTGATCCACCAGATCCCGCCCAAGCCGGACTACTTCCGGGTCAAAGTACGCCGGCGGCTGGAGCGGCTTGGGGCGGTGCCTCTGAAGAACTCGGTGTACGCTCTGCCCCATACCGAAGAGTGTCTCGAGGATTTTCGCTGGCTGCTCGGGGAAATCGTGTCCGAGGGTGGGGAGGCTACCCTGTGTGAGGCCGGCCTGGTCGAGGGATTCACCGGGCCGGAGTTGGAGGGACTCTTTCGGAGCGCGCGGGATCCCGATTACGCCGAGATCACCACGGCAGCGGAGCAGCTCGTTTCCGTCACCGCAAAGACGGAGGAAGTCCCGCCCGAGATAGAGGCAGAGCTTGCCCGGCTCCGGCGGCGGCTGGAGGAGGTGCAGGCCATCGATTATTTCGGATCAGCCGGTGGCCCGACGGCGGCGCGCGCACTGGCTCGCCTGGAGGTCCGGTTAAACCGACCCCAGGCCGTCAGCGGAAAAACCATTGATCAGATGCGGGGAAAAGTCTGGGTCACCCGGCGCGACGTTTTCGTCGACCGGATCGCCAGCGCCTGGCTGATCCGGCGATTCATCGATGCCAGGGCCGAATTCAGATTTGTGGCTGGGAAGACCTATCGCCCGGCTAAGGGAGAAGTCCGCTTCGATATGTATGAGGCGGAGTACACCCACGAGGGAGACCGGTGCACCTTCGAGACCATCTTGCTCCGGGCCGGTCTACGCGATCGCGCCCTGCGGGTCGTGGGCGAGATCGTACACGATATCGATTGCAAGGACGACAAGTTCGGGCGGGAGGAAGCTTCCGGCGTGGCCGCAATGCTCCGGGGCCTGGTGAGGACCTATTCGGACGACACGACGAGATTGGAGCGGGGCGGCGCCCTGTTCGATCAGCTGTACGCCTCCCTGCGTTAGGCGGCATTTCAGCATCAGGAGGCCGCTTATATTCCCCAAGGCCCCTGGAGGGGGCAACCTTTATGCAGGAGCAGCAATGCTGAACCGTCTCGTCGTGTTATTTGGTGCGGCAATTGTGCTGGGAGGCTCGAGCGTATCGGCCCAGGCCAAGCCCGCTCACTCGAAGGAGCCGGTCTCGGCCGGCCGGCCGCTGAGCCAATGGATTGCCGACCTCAAGGCCCCGGCGCCGCAGACCCGCAACGCGGCAGCCTACGAGATTGCCGGCATGGGAGCCGAAGCGGCAGCAGCGGTGCCCGCCCTGATCGAAGCCCTCGAGGATCCAGCGCCTTCGGTACGCTTCCCGGTGACTGTTGCGTTAATGGAGATCGGCCCCGCCGCCAAGGCAGCGGTGCCCCGCTTGCAGCAGATGGTGGACGAGGAAATCAATGACGAGATTGCTGCGTCCGCGCGCCGTGCCTTGAAGCGAATCGATCCCGCCGCCGTTCCGACTCAGTAACCCTGGTGGTGCTTCAGGGGAGAAGAAGGACCTTGCCCTTGGTCTCCCTGCCCTCCAATGCCCGATGAGCTGCCGCGGCATCGGCCAGGGGGTACGTGCGGTCGATCCGCACCTGCAGCCTTCCTGACTCCATCCACACAAAGAGGTCCCGCGCCCGGCTGAGCAGCTCGTCCCGGCTGGCCGTGTAATGCGTGAGGGTGGGGCGGGTGAGATAGAGCGATCCCTTGGCATTGAGAACCTGGGGATCTACCGGTGGGACCGGACCGCTCGACTGTCCGAAGAGCACCAGCATTCCGCGCGGAGCCAGACTGTTCAGGCTGCCTTCGAAGGTGGACTGTCCCACCGAATCGTACGCCACCGCCACCCCGCGGCCGCCGGTGAGCCGCCGAGCCTCGGACACGAAGTCTTGCCTGGTATACAGCACCACGTGATCGGCCCCGGCCTCCGATGCCAGGGCTGCTTTTTCCTCCGTCGAGACCGTGCCGATCACCCGGGCGCCCCGCGCCTTGGCAATCTGGCACAGCAGCAGCCCCACCCCACCGGCGGCTGCATGAATCAGACACCAGGACCCTTCGGCCAGCGGGTAGGTAGAACTGGCCAGGTAATGAGCCGTGAGTCCCTGAAGCAGAACGGCCGCCGCCAGGCCGGTTTCTACCTCATCGGGAACCGGGACCAGTTTGTCGGCGGGAACCCGGGCCAGTTCGGCATACGAGCCCCTCAGACTGGTCGAGGCTACCCTATCCCCCGGTCTGACGGCAGAGACGTCTTTGCCCACCGCAACGACCCGGCCGGCACCTTCCCCGCCGGGAGTAAAGGGCAACGCCGACCGATAGAGGCCGGTGCGCTGGTAAACCTCGATGAAGTTGAGTCCGATTGCCTCCAGCCGGACCACCGTCTCTCCCGGTTCCGGTGCCGGGTCCGGCACGTCCTCCAGCCGGAGAACCTCTGGCCCGCCGGTTTGATGGATCCGGATGGCCTTCACTCGATCTCCAGGATTGCGGCTGCTTCGACGGCCACGTTGAACGGCAACGACCCCGCGCCCACCGCGAATCGCGCGTGCTTGCCGGCGGCCGCACCGAATACCTCGACCAGGAGGTCCGACGCCCCGTTGGCCACCAGCGGGTGATCCCTGAATTCGGGGGCAGCGTTGACGAATACCTGGAGCATGCACACCCGGCGAACCCGTTCGAGGTCTCCCAGACTGGCCTGCACCTGAGCGATCAGATTGAGGGCACAGAGCCGGGCGGCCGCTTTCGCGTCAGTCACCGAGATATCGCGACCCACCTTGCCGACATAGCGGAGCTCACCGTTCCATGAGCTGATTTGCCCCGAGACGAACAGGGTGTGCCCGCTTTGGACGCAGCCGACGAAGTTCGCGACCGGCGCGGTAGCGTCGGGGAGCTCGAGTCCGAGCTCAGCCAGACGGGCTGCAATGGTAGTGCCCATGGACCTACCGATCGAAGTTGACGGCGACGGTGTTGCCGCCGCTGATCAGCATGCCGGTCCGTTCCCCGCCTCGGGGGCGGTACTTTCCGCTCAGCAGCGCGGCGAGCGCCGTTGCCCCGCCAGGCTCCGCCACGATCCTGAGCTGCTTCCACAGCGCCACCTGGGCAGCATGAATCTCGGCATCCGTGACCAGCACGGTCTGCTCCACGACATCGCGTATGATGGAATAGTTCAGCTCGCCAACTCGGCGCGGACCGAGTGAATCGGCGGCAATGCCGCCGACTTCGGCGTCCACCGGACGACCTGCCTCGCCCGCCCGGGTCAAGGTGGGGCACCTTTCCGGCTCGACCGCGATCAGCCGCAGCTTCCGGCCATACCAGGCCCCTGTGCCTCCCAGTAGGCCGCCACCTCCGACTGGCACCAACAGGCTCTCGAGGTCGGGCACCTGCTCCTCCAGCTCCAGCGCCAGGGTGCCTTGTCCACAGAGGGTTTCTTCCTGGTCGAAGGCGTGAATTCGAAGCGCATCGTGTCCGGAAGCCCAGGCTTCGCTGGCCCGCAGGGCGTCGTCGTAGTCCTCGCCTCCGATCATCAGGGTAGCGCCGTAGTCGCGAATGCGCTCGACTTTGGCGGGCGATGCGATGGAGGGGATGAAAATGGTTGCGGCGTGACCGAGCACCCGGGCGGCGTACGCCACTGCGGCTCCATGGTTTCCCCCCGAAGCGGCAACCACACCGCCGGCAGGAACCGGGCGAAGGAGGAGGTTGGCAAAGGCGCCCCGAGCCTTGAACGACCCGGAGTGCTGCAGAAACTCCAGCTTGAGGCTCACCCGGACGGCGCGAACTCCCAGCTCGGCACCCTGCAGGTGGATGACCGGAGTGCGGCGGATGTGCGGCCGGATGAGGTGCTCGGTAGCGCTGATGCGCTCCCGGTCGATCAGGAGGTGGGTGACGCCGGTCATAGTGCAGTCTCCAGCTGCTCGGGGCCCTTGACCAACATATAGTCAATTAGCTAATTAGCAATATGACGATAGATGCCGGGCTGCGCGCACTGGCCAACGACCGCCGGCTGCAGATCCTGGAATGGCTGAAAAACCCTCGGGCCCACTTTCGGCCTCAGGTCGATGGCGATCTGGTGCGCGATGGGGTGTGCGGGCTGCTCATCGCGGAAAAGCTCAAGGTGAGCCAGCCGACGGCCAGCGAGCACCTGAAGGTGCTGGCCCGCGCCGGACTGATCCGCTCCAAGCGAATCAAACAGTGGACCTTCTATCGGCGGGACGAGGTGCGCATCCGGCAGCTGAAGCGCACCATACTGCAGAGCATCTGATGCCGGCTACTACCCTGTGGCCGCCGAGCGCATCAGCCGGGTAATTAGTGGCAGCAGCAGAGCGAGCAGCGCTCCGGCCCCCAGGCAGGAGACCACGAACAACAGGAAGAAATCCGCCTGGCCTCCCAGGGCCCAGGAAAACTCCCCCCGCTCGAACCCCTCGATCGTGCCCGCCAGATAGCCGCCGATCAGATTGGCCAGGAAGTTTGCCGCCAGCCAGAGCCCCATCAGCCTCGACGCCAGCCGCGCGGGGGCGGCCTGACCTACAAATGAAAAACCTGCCGGCAGAAAGCAGAGCTCGCCCAGACTGTAGACGAAGTAGAACGAGACCAGGTACCAGGGGCTCACCAGCGTTCCCCCGTCGCTCTTCGCCGCGGCCAGCACCATGATCAGGTACCCGAGCCCGAGAGCGACCAGTCCCAGCGCCATCTTGGTCTGCGTGCTCGGCGCCCGCGACCCGAGACTCTGCCACCAGCGCGCTAGTACGGGAGCAAGTAGAACGACGAAGAGAGGGTTTACGGCCTGAAACCAGGCCGCCGGTATTTTCCCCTGTGGCAGCCATCCCGCTGCCCAGCCGCTCAGGGCTCGGTCCGTCCGCTGCGCCGCGAAGAGATTGAGGGACGAGCCCACCTGCTCGAAGGCCA
>DATFQK010000195.1:0-6861 GCA_035264345.1 Gemmatimonadales bacterium
GGTGGGCGCTGGGAGTGGTGGCGCCGGCGTGGTAAGCTACGGCCGGTTCTTCGTCATGTCAGCGCGGTATCGACGGACCGACTGAACCAAAACCTCTTTACATGCGAGGCAGGGTGAGGGCGATCGTACTCGACCGGCACGGGGGACCCGACGTGCTACGCGCCCGCACTGTTCCCGACCCGGTGCCCGCTCCGGGCGAGGTCCGCGTGCGGGTCCAGGCGATCGGGGTGAACTTTGCCGAGGTCCTCTCCCGCAAGGGGCTGTACGGTTGGGCCCCTGCCATGCCGTACACGCTCGGAATGGAGGCAACCGGCACGATCGACGCGCTTGGCGCGGACATCGAGGGACGCATGATCGGCGACCGGGTCATCGTTGGGGCGCAGCATGGGGCCTATGCGGAGAAGATCGTAGTGCCGGCGCGCCAGGCGCTGCCTGCCATACCCGGCTATTCGATCGAAGAGAACGCTGCGATCGCGGTAAACTACTTGACGGCCTGGGTCGCCCTGATGAAGATGGCACGGCTTCGCCCAACCGACCGTGTTCTCGTCACCGCTGCCGCTGGCGGCGTCGGCAGCGCGGCCGTCCAGATCGCCACCCACCTCGGTTGTGCCACGGTTGGGCTGGCCGGGAGCGACCCGAAGCTCGAGGCGATCCGCGCGCTCGGTGCCGAGTCGGCGGTGAACTACCGCGCTGCCGGCTACGAGGAGCGGCTCCGAGCGGCTGCCGGGCCTGACCGGTTCGACATGGTGCTGGAGCTCGTTGGGGGAGAGGTCTTCCGAGCGGTTTGGCCGGTGCTCGCCCCGTTCGGCCGGGTGGTGGCCGCCGGGTTTGCAAGCCTCGACCTGCAGAGGTGGAACCCGCTCTCCTGGTTCCGGACCTGGCGCGATCTCCCCAAGGCCGACATCCGGTCCCTTGCGCCGGCATCGCACGGCCTCCTGGCGACGCACATCGGCTACCTGCTTGCCGACCCGCCTCGGCTGACGCAGGTCTGGGGAGACCTGATGGCCTTCGTGGCGGCGCACGGAATCCGGCCGGTGGTAGGGGCGACTTTTGCCTTTGAGGACATGGCCATGGCGCACCGACTCATGGAGTCGCGGCGGAGCGTGGGCAAGATTGTGGTCCGGATATGAGTAGCGCGGGAGTGGCGAATCGTCTTGCCCTGCTGCTCGGGGATCCGAAGCTACCGGAGAAGGGACTCGACCATTCCTGCAACTCCCGCGGCCAATAGGAGAATGGCGGCGCACCCCTTTTTTGCCGAGGGGTTGGTGTCCCCCGGAACCGGTGGGGCCGCCGTCTCCCGTCCGGCCAAAGCGGCAGCAAACTCGGCGGCGGTGCCGTAGCGCTCCGCCGGATCCTTGGCCAGAGCACGGACGATCGCCATTTCCACATGTTCCGGTATCTGGACCCGCGGCCGGAGCGGCGAAGGGGGGGCCGTGAACCGGAGCATCAGCGTGACCTGCGGGGTTGGCCCCTTGAATGGCGGCTGGCCGGCGAGCATTTCGTAAAGCACGCAGCCGAGCGCGAAGATATCACTCCGGCCGTCGATCGCCTTATCGCCGCTCGCCTGTTCGGGACTCATATAGGTTGGTGTTCCGACGATCATGCCCGTGGCGGTGAGCTTCTCCGCTACTTCGCTCACCGCCCGGGCCACGCCAAAGTCGGCGACCAACACCTGATCGCCTGAGAGCATGATGTTATCGGGCTTGATGTCGCGGTGAACTACGCCCTGCTCGTGGGCGTAGGCGAGCGCGCCGGCCGCCGCAGTGCCGATCCGGAGCGCCTCGTCAATCGGGAGCTGGTGCTCGCGTTGGAGCCGCTCGTAGACGTTCTCACCCTCGACCAGCGGCATGGTGAACCACAGCTGCCCACCACCCGCTTCGGGGGAGCCCGCCGTCTCCCCGGAATCGAGGACTCCGAGAATGTTGGGATGCTGCAACTGCGCGGCCACGCGGATCTCCCGCTTGAAGCGGTCGGCGCCCACGGTGAAGCCGAGCTCAGGGTGGAGCACTTTGAGTGCGATGGCCTTCTCGTCTTGGAGATCCCGCGCGAGATAGACCGTCGCCATGCCGCCCCTGCCGAGCACACGTTCGACCTGGTAGCGATCCACCAGGGCGGCTTGAATACCTGCCAGGTTATCTCGCAAGATTGCCAGTTCAGATGAGGTCTACCAAGATGGGTGCGCCCGGAGTTATCGGCTACCCGCGCTATCGCTAATCCTGTCGCTCGGCCAACCGGACCATGGCGGTTTTGGCTTCTTCCACCAGTCGCCGATGGCCGGTTACCGGCCGGTCATAGCGCCTCAGAAATTCGCGGTAGTAGTTCCGGGCCGAACCGGCGTGTCCGCTCTGCTCCTCAATCCGGCCGCGCTCGAGGTCAACTAGGGGCGTCAGCATCAGACTGTATACCATACTGGGGTGAATGAAATAAGGGCCGTCCACCCAAGTCAGCTGCCGAAGAGCCCTTTCGGAATCACCCGTAGCCGCCAGCCATCGCCCGGCAGCCAATCGATCGACGCCTATCGTGTAGGGATGGCGCGTGAAATCCGGAGCGGAGAGCGCCGCCTCCTGCGACTCGAGGTCCGCTATCGACCTACCAGCGGCCTTCGGGTTTCCGGTGAGCGCGGCCTCAAAGGCCGCGAGGGAGTGATCGAGGGCGTTCGCGCTGGAGTCTCCACTGCCACGAACTGCTGCACGCGCCCGGGCTAGCGCATTCCGGTCGCGCCGACCCGCCGCTGCCAAGCCGTCGAGCCAGGCCACTTCAGCGCGCTCCGTGTCGTTTGCTCCGGCCAGCGTCACCGCAGCCTGCCGCCGCAGCTCGGCTTCACGTTGCTCCACCGCTCCGAGCCATGCCCCCACGACCGCCAGCCCATAGGACTCGAGGGCCGCAGCCGAATCGGTTTCGCTGGCCACCAACCGGTCCATGGCGACCAATGCCGAATCCCACGCCCCCCGCTGCACCCACGACAGTGCCAGCAGTCTCCCGTGCGTTGCTCGGCGAGCCGGCCGTGCCCCTGACTGGACCACCTTCCCGCTCACCTGAATCTGCTCGGCCGGCAGACCATGACGATATGCGTCGTAAAAGCTCCCATCCGGCACAGCTTCCGGTTCGGGGTCTTGGGCAATGCTGTCGGCCAACACCCGAGTGAGCAGGCTATCGGCCCGCTCAATTGCCGCGAGAAAGCGAAACTGCAGCATTCTGTTGCCGTAGCCGTCGGCCGTAAGGCTTGGGCCGGCATCGAGCCGCGTGAGCTCCCGCAGACCGCGGCCGGCCGCAGCCGTGTCTCTGTCCTCGAGCGCCAACAGCATCAGGTGTTCGTGCACCGGGATCAGGTTCGGATTGAGCTCGAGAGCGCGCAGGAATCCAGCACGGGCCTCGGCTCGCGAGCGGCCCAGCAGCGGGCCGTTGTGCAACAGCTGGTCGGCGTAGTTCAGCCATCCGAACCAGGAGTTGGGATCTCGCTCAGTGAGCTGGTGGGCGCGGTCAATGGCCAGGGCGATGCTATCGCGTGACCAGAGCATGATCGCCTCGGCCAAAAGACGCTCGGATTCCGGCAGCTCGAACCGATGACGCTGGAGCGAGTCGATCAGCATTTCCAGCGGCGGTCTTACTGACCAGTGCATGGCATAGTGCTGCCGGGCGTAGGCCAGCCAGAAGGCTGGATCCGACTCCCGGGCGCGACCGTATGAAGCCGATGCGCTGTCCCACCGACCGCCGACGATCTGTCGTTCCCCTTCCAGGAATGCGCGCAGCGCCGGAACCGAGCGGGTCTTGAGTGCCGCCTCGAGGCTAGGAGTAGGGGCAGATCCCCGAGTCCAGATTTGTCGCAGGAGAACGTGGACCGCGGAGTCGGTGAGCGCAGCGACTGAATCGGATGCTCCGGAGACCGATGCGCGAGCCAGTGGGGTGGCGCTGCTGTCGGTCGAGCGAAGCACGAAGTCCAGGCGCACAGCGGCACCTTCTCGCACGAGACTGCCATGCACGATGCTGCCCGCGCCGAACCGGCGGGCCAGCACCGCTTCTTCGCCGGGGGAGGAGAGTCCGTCCTGTTTCGAATGGGCAAGCACGGTGTGGGCATCCACCACACGGATCGCGCCCAGGCCATCCAGCTCTGCGCTCAGGGTAAACACCAGGTCGCGACCCAGCCGCGAAAGGCCGGTGTCGGACCCGCTCGGCGTGAAGGGCATGACCGCGATGCGTGACGCTGAAGGACCGACGCCCGCTCTGGATCGCCCCGACCAGAGGCGAAGGACAAGCCCGGCTGCGGCCAGAACGGCCACCAGCATTCCCGCGGCTCGCCAGAGACGGCCCCGGCCTCTCGAGAGAGGCACCAGCGTCCTGTCAGTTGTTGGGGAGAGAGCGTCCGCGAACTCTTGCGCCGTGTCGAATCGGTCGGCCGGCGTCCTGGCCAGCGCCCGGATGATGGCATGCTCCAGCTCTTGAGAGACGCTCTCCCTCACGGTTCGTACCCGGGGTGCCGGCTCCAGCATGCGCTTGGCGATGATCGCCTGCGCGGTTGGCCCGGTATAGGGTGGCTCTCCGGCGAGCATCTCGTACAGAACGCACCCAAGGGCATAAATGTCCGCCCGGCCGTCTACGCGAGCATCGCCGGCTGCCTGCTCGGGACTCATGTAGTGCGGTGTGCCTAGCGTGAGCCCGGTCTCTGTCAGCCGCTCGGCGCCCGCTGCGGAAAGGGCTCGCGCGATACCGAAGTCAGCCACGACCGCTTGGCCGCCGGAGAGCAGGATGTTCTCGGGCTTAATGTCGCGATGCACTACACCGTGTTCGTGGGCATAGCCCAGTGCTGCCGCCACATCCCGGGTGATGTGCAGGGCCTGATCTATCGGAAGTTCCCGTTCGCGTTCCAGCCGGTCGCGAAGTGACTCGCCCTGGACGTAGGGCATGACATAATAGGGAGATCCGCCAGCCTGCAGCGTTCCCGAATCAAGCAATGGAAGGATATGGGGATGTTGCAGACCGGCTGTGACTGCAATTTCCCGGAGAAAGCGCTCAGGACCGAGTGCGGCCCCGAGCTCGTGGCGCAGGAGCTTGAGAGCGACCAGGCGATCATGCTTTAGATCGCGGGCGAGGTAAACGATGGCCATCCCACCGCGGCCTAGCTCGCGCTCCAAGCGATAGCGGTCGCCCAGGGCTGCCTGGACTGATCCGAGGAAATCTGGCGAGCTGGCACCCATGGGTACTGCAAAATGAGACGGCTTGACTGGACTAGCTAGTGATGGCTCGAAGGGAGTCTCGACATACATAGAAGAGCAATGTATAGTACAACTAGGTAATTTCTCGTATGCCGGAGAACCTATGGACATCAACAAGGATCTTGTCGCCGCTTCCGCCACACCCTTGGTCCTGGCCATCCTGGCCGAGGGTGACTCCTATGGCTACGCCATCCTCAAGCGCGTCAACGAGCTTTCCGGCGGAGATCTACAATGGACCGACGGGATGCTGTACCCAGTGCTCCACCGGCTGGAGCGGCAGGGTCATATCAGGGGCAAGTGGGACACGTCTGAGACAGGCCGAAAGCGCAAGTACTATCACCTCACGGCACAGGGCAGGGCACAGCTGGCGGAGCAGCGCCAGCAGTGGCAGATGGTGGACTCGGCGCTGCGGAACATCTGGCGCACGGTCTCGCTTCCAACGCTGTCACCGCGGCCGTCCCATGGCTGAACCGGCCAGAGAAGCCCGGGCGAGTGACTCGCTCGAAGGACAGATCGAACAGTGGCGGAGCTACCTTCGCCGCCGGCAGGCCATCCGCCCGGTTGACGTCGAAGAGCTGGAGGATCACCTGAGGGGGGAGGTCACTGCCCTGCGTGGCGCCGGCCTCTCCGAGAACGAGGCGTTCCTCGTTGCGGTAAAGCGGATGGGTTCGCTGGACGCCATCTCCAACGAGTTCGCCCGCGAGCACTCGGAACGGCTCTGGAAGCAGCTGGTGATGTCCTCTGCCGCTCCGCTCGGTGCCGGTGCCGTGGAGCAGACCGAGACGGTCGTCGCCTTGGCGCTGGCGGGACTCGCGGCGCTGGCGGTCAAAGCACCATCGCTGTTCGGTCTGGAATGGGGCGTGGACATGGTCTTACTGCGGAATGCCGGCTTCTTCGTGCTTCCGTTTCTCATCGGGTATTTGGTTTGGAAAAGGCGGCTGAACGCACGCACCCGCATATGGCTGGCGCTGGCGTTCGGGGTCGCAGCGCTCTTTGCGAACGTCTATCCGTTCAGGGCTGGCGGCGACACAGAAAGGCTCACGGTACTGCATCTGCCGATCGCGCTGTGGCTGCTGGTGGGAGTCGCCTATGCCGGCGGGCGCTGGGGAGAGAGCGCCAGGCGAATGGATTTCGTCCGCTTCTCCGGTGAGCTGTTCATCTACTATGCGCTGATCGGGCTCGGCGGCGGCGTGCTCATCGCCTTTACCATGGGGATGTTCCACGCGATCGGCATCGATGCCGAGCCCCTGGTCGAGGGTTGGCTGGTACCCTGCGGAATGGCCGGGGCGGTGATCGTGGGTTCCTGGCTGGTCGAGGCAAAGCAGAGCGTGATCGAGAACATGGCTCCCGTGTTGACGCGGCTCTTCACCCCCTTGTTCGCGCTCACGCTGCTCGCCTTCCTCGGGACGATGGTGTGGACCGGCCGGGGGATCGACATCGAGCGCAACGCGCTGATCGCCTTCGACCTGGTGCTCGTGCTGGTGCTGGGCCTGCTGCTCTACTCCATCTCCGCACGCGACCCGCGGGCGCGGCCCGGCGCCTTCGACCTGCTGCTGGTCCTGCTCCTCGTGAGCGCGCTCGCGGCCGATGCCTTCGCCCTGGCCGCGATCGGGGCACGCATCTCGGAGCTCGGCTTCACGCCCAACCGCGT